>NZ_PNDH01000032.1:0-185057 GCF_005887175.1 Pseudoalteromonas sp. S1612
TCGATTAAGTAAAAATAACAAAGTTTTTACAATAAGCAAATTATTTTGTTAATTATTTGCTGTTTTTTTATTCAGACATTGATTTTTAAAATGTTTTTATAGCATTAAAGTTGTTTATTTACTCAGCGACTAAGTTACTTTGCTCTAATGCAGTTGCTGATGGGTCACTGAAGTAATTAAATAACATAGCCAAAAATAATATGACTGCAAAACCCGTGGCTAAATAAAACCCGTAGCGCACGTGTCCAAAGTAATCACTGATCATACCCATAAATAAAGGTGCTAAGGCGGCTGACAGTGCAGTAAAAAATAATATAACACCGGCTACTGCGCCGTGTTGATGAACAGGAAAACACGATATTCCTTTAGAATTTAAAGTAGGGTAAACCATCGACATAAATAAACCTGAAAGAGGTAATAAAGCCACTGCCCAGTCAACGCCGCCATAAAGAGTGCCAACGTAACACAGCGCAATGCCAAAGCTTAAGTAAGCCATAACCCCTTGCCAACTAAACCTATTAAGTAACCATACCGCAATAAAACGCCCTGCAGCACGTAACACAAAAAAGATTGTAAGTGCGTAAGTGGCCAGCAGCGGCCATGAGCCGGTGTAATCTTTTAGTAGGGTAGGCATCCACACGTATATGGCGACTTCGGTGGCAACATATAAAGCAATTGCAAGAGAAAAACCCAGTGCATAAGGGTTTTTAATCATTTTCATGGTCGTTTTTAGTGAGGCTGGTTTGCCTGTACTTTTTACTACCGCAGGATAATCGGCACGCCAAGCAAGCAATGCCAAAATTAAACACATAATGCCAGCAATAATATAAAGGTAAGTCCAACTTACATTTTGAACCAGCAGCACGCCAACTAAAGCAGGGCCAACAATAGCACCAATGCCAAAAAAACCTTCTACTTTATTCATGGTTTTGGTGTGTTCTTCGTTGCTATTAGAAATATCGCCTAAAAGCGCCAGTGCACCGGTTTTAAATAAACCAATGGCAAGGCCAATACAGCACAGTAAAAAAACAAAAAATATAAAGCTGCTGCTAATAGCAAACAAAAAACAACTTGCAGAGAATATTAATAAACCAAGCATAATCGTTTTTTTACGGCCAAGGCTATCGGCTAAAAAGCCTAGAAATAATCCACTTATTGCAATCATGGCCATAGGCGCATAATGAAACGCACTGGCTTGGGTCATGCTTAAACCAAAATCGCTTATGAGTTCGGGAATGATCATGCCAACGGCGTCAGAGGTCATGGCAAACATAAAAAACATCATGTATGTGAGCCAACGAATTTGTTGCAACGGATCGCTGCTTACGTGTGTGTGTGATTTTGTCATTTGCTTTTCCTCGTTAAATGCTTGGTAACACACATTAAGTTGTCAGTAACTTATTGTAGTATTAATCGAGCCACGATATTTGTATGTAAAATATTTAAAAATTACTTGTAAATTCTTACTTGCTAGTTAAAGATATATCTTAATCGATTAAGTTTCAACTTGGTAATCACACATGATGAAGAATAAAGTTCAATTGATCACATATGCTGATCGAATCACCGGTAAAGATATAAACGCATTAACAGCACTTCTAAAGGGTCCACTTAAAGACGTTTTTGCAGGAGTACACTTATTACCATTTTATAACCCAATAGATGGTAGCGATGCAGGTTTTGACCCAATTAATCATAGTGAAGTTGATGCCCGAATAGGAACTTGGTCAGATATTCAAGCACTTGGAAAAGATCATGATTTAATGGCCGACTTAATAGTAAACCATGTATCGGCGCAATCGTTTCAATTTCAGGATGTGCTGGCCAAAGGCAAAGGGTCTGAATTTTGGGATTTATTTTTAACTAAAGAAGATGTATTCCCTAATGGCATGAGCGACCAAGAACAACAAGCCATTTACCGTCCGCGTCCTGGAAGCTGTTTTACACCAATGAAATGCGGTGATGGTCAAACGTATGATTTTTGGACTACATTTACCGACAATCAAATTGATATAAACGTAAAAGTAGAAGCTGGTATTGCTTATTTAAATAACGTACTTACTAAATTTTCTGCTAACAACGTAAACATTATTCGTTTAGATGCAGCGGGTTACGCCATTAAGCAAGCAGGTACAAACTGTTTTATGCTGGATGAAACCTTTGCCTATTTAGATAAACTCTCAAAGCAGGCAAATGATTTAGGCATGGAGACCATTGCTGAAATTCATAGCCATTATCAAACTCAAGTTGACGTGGCTAAGCGCGTAAACATGGTGTACGACTTTGCCCTACCACCGCTTATTTTACATAGCTTATTTAATAATGACGTAGACGCACTGCTTAAGTGGTTACAAATTTCACCGCGTAACTGTTTAACTGTACTAGACACCCATGATGGCATTGGCATTATTGACGCGGGTCCAATGGGCGATAAACCTGGGCTGTTGAACGCATCTCAAATAGATAATCTAGTAGAAACCATGCATGCCAACAGCAATAACCAGAGCCGTAAAGCAACAGGTGCAGCTGCAAGTAACGTCGACCTATATCAAGTTAACTGTACGTATTACGATGCATTGGGCGCAAATGATTTTGATTACTTATTATCTCGCGCCATTCAATTTTTTGCACCGGGTGTACCACAAGTATATTACGGTGGTTTATTTGCTTGCAAAAATGATATGGAGCTTCTGGCGAGCACGAACGTTGGTCGTGATATTAATCGCCCTTATTTAGATGCCGCTAAAATAGATGAAGCGCTAAATAAGCCGGTAGTAAAAGGATTAATAGCGTTAATTAAAATACGTAATGAACACCCTGCATTTGCTGGTGAATTTACTGCTCAAGGTGGCGCAAGTGTATGTTGTTTAATGTGGAAGCTTGAGCAACAATCAATTTCTTTGAGTATTGATTTTACAAGTCGTACTGCACTTATTACACAGGTTAATGGTGCTCAAGAAACCACTTTAAACTTACAAAGTTTATTAGTTTAAATAGCTTTATTTGTTGAAAACCAAAAAGCCGAGCAACTTAAGCTTGGCTTTTTTATCTGCGTTACTAACAACGCTCAGCTACTTGCACCAATATTTAGTGCGTAACCTACTTCGTGTTGTTTTTCTTCTTTAGAAATAAATAAGTTAGCAGCTATTACACCCTTTTCTTGGCTATTTTGATGAATAGTCGTAAGGCGAGGCACAAAACGGGCTGCTTCTTCTATGCCATCAAATCCAACAATACGTAGCTCACTCCCTATTTTTATCCCTTGTTTTATTGCTTCTCGCATGGTGGCGAGGGCAATTAAATCACTCATACATATAATCACATCAGGGCGTGGTGAGGCGTTTAATACTTCTTTTGCAGCTATGCTGGCAAAACGTTCGCTACTTTCAGGAATATTCCAAATGCGGTCGTCGGCTACCGTTACATTCGCTTCATTTAACGCACGCTGATAACCTCGTAAGCGTTGGTGAGAAATAGATTGACCCGTTTCAAACTCATGATGTTCGTAAACTCGGCACAATACATTTTCATCGAGTAATCTCAAGCCCAATATTGCCACGTTATCAGTTGCATTGTGCAAAACATGTTTGGCTATTTCGTAACTGGCTTGTTCGTTATTTATATTAATTGATGCGTTGCGGGCAATATCAAAATCCACAGTAACCACATGTTTTTGAACTGTTTTTAGTTGCTCTACCAGTGCTTTATTTCGCGGGCGCCCATAACAAATAAAGCCATCAACAAAATCAACAACGTTATTGAGATTGTCGCTATTGCCTGAAAACAATAAAACATTAATGCCGTTTTTTTCAAGCACTGAGGTTACACCACGCATAAAGCTACTCGCGACAGGGTCTGACACCATATATTCCACGCTATCTGGTAGCACTAAAGCAACAATATTAAACGTGCCACTTCGCAGAGATTGCGCCGCTTTATTAGGGCCATAATAACCGAGCTCTTTGCAAGCTTTAAGTATGGCTTCGCGTCGTTTAGCCGAGAGTTGATCAGGGCGATTAAACGCATTTGATACCGTAGCATTAGACACACCTAACTCTTTGGCGATACTTTTTAATGTCCAGCGGGTGGGTTTACTCATCAGCGACTCATTACTACTTAGCAGGAAATTAGTAAATTAACATATTAGGCTGTTTAATATAACAAAAACTGTTGTATTGAGTTAATGCCGACACTGTTTAGGTGCAATACCAAAAGTTTGCTTAAATAAACGGCTAAAATGACTGGCGCTATTAAAACCAAGGTCGTAGCACACTTTACTTATAGCTTGGCCTTCTAATAAAAGCGTGCGGGCTTTTTTAAGCCTAAGTTGTTGCTGCCAAAGCGCAGGGCTGGTGCCAAAAGCGAGTTTAAATTGCTGGTAAAACTTACTACGACTCATACAAGTTATTTTGCATAATGTGTCTATGTCGAGTGTGTCGCTTAAATGCTCTTCAATGTATTGCAGTGCATCACTCACGTTACTTTTTAGACGCAGTTTATCGCAGTTTGCCATTAATAAATCGCGGCTTTGTTGTTGCAGTAAACGGGTGATCAATTCGTTTAACGATAAATCAATTAAGTAGTGTCGCTCGGCGCCTTGCTCACTAAATAAATGCACCATTCGCTCTAATAACTGCTGAGTTTGCGCATTATGTTGGGTATGCACTAAATTAGGGCTGTATTCAAATAAGGTATCACTAGCAAAGTTTTGCTGCATATTAAGTGCATTAGCCACATTGGTTATTTTATCTGTGCTTATTTCAATCGCTAAACAGGTGGTAGGTGAGTTGATAGTTGCCTGTGGAAAATCAATCAGCACCCCTTGATCGGGCGCTAATACAAACGATTCGTGGGGTAAAAACGCTTTATGATAATGACTATTCTCAACATGCATAATTTTCTTGCCACTGAGCATGGCACAAAACAGTAATTCGTTTGAATGCAGCGCCACTTTTTGCGCACTTTTATATGTATCATAAATACTCAGTTCGCTGTTGTCGGCAGCAAAGCTTACTTTGTTTTCAATAAGTACATCAAGTTGTTGGCGTTTTTTATTTAACTGCGACGAATACATAATCAGCCTTTTTAATGATTAAATCGTTTGGACTCACAGACAATTTTTTTGGACTGCTAATCAAGTTTTTAAGCGCTTAATAGTCTAATGTCAATCAATACCGATTAAATATAAAGCAACTAGCTACATTACTCTAACAAGTTGCTGGTATTTCGGCTTAGACTTTTAGCTAACAACAACAAGAGAACACACATATGATTTACGCAAATCCAGGCACAGCAGACGCACTCATCACATTTAAACAGCAGTATGGTAACTATATTGGCGGCGAGTGGGTTGAACCCGTTAATGGTCAATACTTTGAGAATATTAGCCCTGTAAATGGCAAAGTGTTTTGTAAAATTCCTCGCTCTGATAAAGACGATATTAATTTGGCGCTTGATAAAGCGCATGCCGTAAAAACGCAGTGGGGCACAACCTCAGTGACCGAGCGCAGTAATATTTTATTAAAAATTGCTGATCGCATTGAACAAAATCTAGAGCTACTTGCAGTGGCCGAAACATGGGATAACGGTAAAGCCATTCGCGAAACCCTCGCCGCGGATATTCCACTTGCTGCGGACCACTTTCGTTACTTTGCCGGTTGCTTGCGTGCTCAAGATGGCAGTATTGGTGAAATAGACGAAACCACGGTGGCGTATCATTTTCATGAACCATTAGGTGTTGTAGGGCAAATTATTCCGTGGAACTTTCCAATTTTAATGGCTGCATGGAAACTAGCACCTGCACTTGCAGCTGGTAACTGTGTGGTACTTAAACCTGCAGAGCAAACACCCGCATCAATATTAGTGTTAATGGAAATTATTGGTGATTTACTGCCTGGCGGCGTGCTAAACGTAGTAAATGGTTTTGGTAAAGAAGCTGGTGAAGCACTGGCAACCAATACGCGTATAGCTAAAATTGCCTTTACAGGCTCAACCCCTGTGGGGTCACATATTTTAAAATGTGCGGCTGAAAATATTATTCCTTCAACGGTAGAGCTTGGTGGGAAATCACCTAATATCTTCTTTAGCGATGTTATGGAAAAAGACGACTCATACCTAGATAAAGCAATTGAGGGCGCTATTCTTGCCTACTTTAACCAAGGTGAAGTATGTACTTGCCCATCTCGCTTGTTTATCCAAGAAGATATCTATGAGCAATTTATAGAGCGCATTTTAAAACGTACCAAGCAAATTAAACGCGGTAACCCGCTAGACAGCGAAACCATGGTAGGTGCGCAAGCCTCTAAAGCACAGTTTGATAAAATTTTAAGTTACATTGATATTGGCAAACAAGAAGGTGCTGAAGTACTCAGTGGCGGTCATATTGAGCAACTTAGCGATGAGCTAAATGGTGGCTATTACATTCAACCTACTTTATTAAAAGGCACTAACGATATGCGCGTGTTCCAAGAAGAAATTTTTGGCCCCGTTATTTCAATGTCGACCTTTAAAGACGAAGCCGAAGCGCTCGAATTGGCTAACAGCTCAGAATTTGGTTTAGGCGCAGGTGTATGGAGCCGTAATATGAACCGCGCTTATCACTTTGGTCGCAAAATAGAAGCCGGTCGCGTATGGACCAACTGTTACCATATGTACCCAGCACACGCTGCGTTTGGCGGTTATAAAAAGTCTGGTATAGGCCGCGAAACGCACAAACTCGCGCTCGATCATTACCAACAAACTAAAAACTTATTAGTAAGTTACAGCGAAGATCCCCTTGGCTTCTTTTAATAAGGCGTTTTAGTTTAAACAAACAACCTATAAGTAATGAAAGCGCTGCATTGTTGTAGCGCTTTGTTTTTTTAAAACTAATACTGATAGCATTTGATTAGTGGTTAATTATAATAATAAAGAAATGATTTATTAATGAGGCGAAATAAAACCTCAGTGAATCATGCACAAAGAGGGTAAAGAGACGCTGCGTTGAAAGAGTAGATTAAAGGTCACAGGTTCTACTGTTAAGACTAGGTTTCAGGCTGTTTGTACAAGCTCACAGCTCGTCACTCGAAGCCGGCTCATTTTCTCCTCTGTGTTTAAAAAGGCTTTAGTGAATTAATCACAAAAAGGATTATGGTGATGTTTGAAACGATTGCGATTTATTCAGGGTTAATAGCCACATTATGGATATTCATTGGTGTTTATGTAGCAAGTCGGTTTTATAAAGGTTACAGCCATTCTAAACAATTTTGTAGTGAATTAGGTGCAACAGGAAGCCCAACTGAAAAACTGTCGCCCTTAATTAATAACTATCCTTTAGGTCTTCTATTTTGCTTTTTTGGCTGGTATTTGGCGCAATTGGCTAATGTTTCTATATTGGTTAATATTGCTGGTTGGTTAGTTATAGTGCATGGTATTGGTACCTGGGTTGCGGGTTATTTTCCTATGGATGCTGACCCATTTACTAAACATCCAACTTTTAGCTGCAAGGTACATTCTTGGGCTGGTTTTATTATGCTACTTTCGCTGGTTGTAGCACCAATATTAATAGCTATTAGTCCAACCACAGAAGTTATCTCTCTATACTTTCGTGTTTTTTCAATTGTTTCTGTTATCGCTACAGTTTATTATCTGTTTGCTATGGCTAAAGCAATAAAACTACAAAGTAAACCTGGTACCTATCAACGTATCTCTTATGGTATTCAATTAAGTTGGTTAAGTGTTTTTTCAATAGCATTAATTTAAAACAATCACTAGTGCCCATCATTTGTTTAAACGTTAGGCTTGTCAATCTAAGAAATACATCAGCATTGTGTTGATTTTAGCTCATTATTTGGGCTTATAAATTAAGGAAGACTCATGAATATAAACGATACTAAATTACGTTTTATTTTACTAAGAGGTCCTTTAGGCTGGGGAATTCCTACAGCTATTTTATTTCAATTAATCATGCACCTTACAGGTGAGCAAGATTTTTTTGATGGAATCATTTCATCTTTAATAATATTTCCTTTAGTAGGCATATTATTTGGATACTTTATGTGGCATTCGAAACATAAAAAGAACTAAATAACTAAGAGACCTACCTTAATTACTTGGTTTTATGAAAGTTTTTAGCTGTAATTACAAGGAGGTTTGAGTGAAAATTTGTGAAACCCAAAGGTTGCTTATTCGGTAGTTTTCAATTGATGATGTGCCGGCATTAAGTAAAATTCTTAGTGACGATGAAGTGATGAAATACTCAATTCGTGGTGTGTGCGATGAAGCCGCAACTGGTGAATTTATAAAGTGGTGTTTACAATGCTACGATTCATATGATTTGGGCCCATGGGCACTAATAGATAAAAACAGCGATTTATTGATTGGATTTTGTGGTATTTCACCACAAAGTGTCGCGGGTAACGAAGAGCCTAATTTAGGGTATCGATTAGCGGTCGATTTTTGGAATAAAGGCTTAGCCTGCGAAGCGGCTAAAAGTGTTTTAAAGTATGTGTTTACTCAAACTACTCATCAATCCGTCGTTGTTATTATTGAACCTGAGCATATTGCGTCATTGAAAGTAGCAAAGAAAATTGGCTTTACAGATTATAGCAATCATGAATTTCATGGTCGTGCCGTACAGTTATATCGATTAACAAAGACGCAGTGGAATGAATGGACTTCTTTAGATGCTGCTTATGTAGCTACCTAAATCTCAAGATAGTTAGCTTTGATTTGTTAAAAGGAAATTTTTAATGGATATAGATTCTCACATAGTTCAGCTTGAAAAAAATAACCGAAAGTTATTTAGTGCATCTCATTATTTGGGACTTACGATAGCGATGGCTGTAATTGTTTTATTGTTAATGTTTTATTTCAGCCCATTGATAGGGCTTGCTTGCTCAGGTTTTGCTGCCTTCTTTTTAAACTTTTTCTATTCACAGTATACCTTTAGAAAACTCAACGCCCGCATAACACTACTGCAAACCAAAATTGAACAAACCTCTAAGTAAGCTGTTGCTCTAAATTTAAAGCCAGTTCATTTTAAATGTTACTCATTGTTAGCTGCTTTTAATGTTGTTAAGTTACTGCTATAAAAATAATTTGCTGATACTTATTTGATTTAAGGTATTTTTAGTTCCACCAAATGAGTTTACAGTAATTATATAACCTAATTTAAAATGGATTTTCATGAACATAAAAACAAAAATAGTTAGCCGTACTTTATTGAGTGCTTTATTAATTACGCCTACCTTGAGCATGGCAGAATTAGCAGTTACTCCTCAAACACCAGAGCAATGGCGCAGTGTTACTGATCGTGATATTGAAGCTGCTTACAGTATTTCGGCAAAAAACCACCCCGGTATGTTTGATGTTAACAACCCAGTCTTTCCTGAGCTATTAAAGCAAGCAAAAGCAGAAGCACTTGCACTGTCTGCTAAAGCGAGCGGGCCGCAGGTTCATGTTGCGGCAATTGCGCGTTTTAGTACTGTGCTACAAGATGGTCATGCAGGTGTGTTTTCAAGCGTTGAACGACCTGCTCGTCGTTGGCCTGGTTTTAGTGCCGTTTGGCGGGGTGATGCATTAAAAGTGTATTACAGTGAAACAGATAATATAAATAAAGGTGATGTGATAAGTGGATGCGATGGGCAAAGTACCGAGACGTTAATGCGACAAAGAGTGTTTAAATTTCATGGACAGGTTACACAACCTGGGCATTGGTGGCAGCAAGGTTGGCGGTTACTAATTGATGAGGGCAACCCATTTTTAACACCTCTAAAAGAATGTCAATTTATTAAAGCTAATGGGCAAGCTTACAGTAAAACCCTTGATTGGTCTGTTCGGCCAAAGAGTGTAAGTAAGCATTTAACACATGCTTATAATGGGGATGAGCTTACAACCGATTTAACTTGGCCTGCGCAAAACATAGCGTGGATTGCTATGCCCAGTTTTGCAAATAACGATAAGCAAACTCATGATTACAATAACCTGTATAAGAAAGTGGCGAGTCAACGTACTAAGTTACTCAGTGCAAAAACGGTGGTTTTAGATCTTCGTCATAACCAAGGTGGTTCGTCGTATTGGAGCTTAAAGCTTGCAAAAGCGTTGTGGGGTGAGCAAGTTGTTGAACAAAAAATGGATAACTACTCAAAAAATAGCCGAGTTTGGTGGAGAGCGTCAAAAGATAATACTAGCCATGTTAAATCATTAATTGAAGTGTTGAAAGATCAACCTAAAGCACAAAAAGAGTTTAAAGAAATAGCTGCAGGTATGGCGCAGTCACTTGAAAATAATAAGCTATTTTACATCGAAGAGCCGCAAAGTAAACCAAACCAAAGCGATAGCACGGTGCCAGAGAGTGACTTTAAAACACAGGTTTTTGTTATTGTGCCGCCACAGTGTGCAAGTGCGTGTCTTGATGCCATTGATGTATTTAAGCAGTTTTCAAACACTCAGTTATTTGGCGCGCCAAGCAGTGCTGACTCACTGTATATGGATGTTCGATTAGCTGAGTTACCCTCAGGTTTAGGTAAAGTGATAGTGCCTAATAAAGTGTATGTGAATAGAGCAAGAGGAAAGGGCGATTATTATAAACCCGATATTGCCTATAACGATATTGATTGGACAACCGATAAGCTATTAGAAAAAATTAAACAGTTATAAAAAAAGCCGCTCAATGAGCGGCTTTGACTGTTTAATTACTTAGGTTTATTAAAAGGTATAGCGTGCGCCAATTGCGTAGCGTGGACCATACTGGCGAGCAAATAAGAATTGCTCTTCGTAACGGCCATAGCCTTGCTCGGTTTCATTATTAAGGTTAATACCTTCAAAGAATACCGTCACATTTTCATTAACGTCATAATTTACGCTCATATCCCATTGGCCATATGATTTAGCATATTGTGGTGGTGCATCAGCAGAACCTTGCGCTTGCCCTACACCAATTAAATATGCATCACGCCAAGCATAAGTAACTTTTACAGATAAACCTTCTTTTTCGTAAAACGCTTGGAAATTAGCTGAATCACTTAAGCCGGTTAATGGAGCTTGTTGGTCTAGGCTGTCTGTATCAAATTCAACATCGCCGTCAACAAACGTTGCATTTACACCGACACCAAAACCTGTCTCGCCAATTAAGTGCTGTACTGCCACTTCAAAACCATCGACTGATTTGCTATCGGTATTTTGTGGTTGGCTAATGTTCCAAGTAATAAGTGGATCATTACTATTTGGTTCAATTTGTCCGTTGGCATTGCCATCACCATTTGCAAGCATTTGCGCAAAAATAGCATCGGTTGTTGCTTGATCACCACGAGCTTCAATATCACTAACCGCTTGTAAATAGCGTGGGCCATTTAAAATATCATGTAAGCCTTCAATGGTGGTTGGAGTAATGGTGGTTTGAATAAAGTTATCAACGTCCTTTTTAAAGTAACCTATAGATGCATAACTGCCCTCTGCGTAGTAATACTCTAATGATAAATCAAGGTTTGTTGATTCAAACGGCAATAATCCTGTATTACCTTGGCTACCTACTCGTGACCCCGGTTTTGGGCTGCCTGTTAGGTTACGACCACCAGCTAAATCACCTAATGGAGCGCGCGACATAGTTTTACCCCATGATACGCGAGCAATTAAGTCATCAGTTACGTCAACACTTAGGTCTATTGATGGTAGTAAAATATCGTAACTGCCTTCTTGAACTAAGAAGTTGTCATCGCCGCCAGCTTCATATTGAGTGATCCACTCTGAAGCACTGATCCAATTTACTTGTTGCTCTACTCGTTGACGAACAGAGCTACTTACATCGGTTTCTTCATAGCGTAGACCTGCATTTACTTTTATGTAGTAATTGCTAACTTCAAACTCCCAACGCGATTGAACATAGATACTGTTGGTAATTTCTTCAACAGCGCTTTGACTGTCAATACCATCAAGGTAGGCATTAGGTGCATAGGCATCGCCACCAGTTACATCAGCTGTAAGGTATGCCATTTGTCTTGCTACGGCTTCATCAAAATCAAAGCTATAGTAATAGTTAGGTTGTAAATCGTTACCACCACCGGCAAATTGGTCTAATAGTCCTGAAGTGTCATTAAGGGTAAACATGCCATCCGGGAATATCTCGGTGTAAGAAGGGTTAAAACCAGGGCCGCCAACTAAGCCACTCCATGCTTCATAACCACCAGTATTTTGCTCTGTACGCGAACCACCAAACTTAACTTCAATTAAACCAATGTCAAAACTATCGTTTATCCATGTTGTATGTAATTGAAGTTGCTCAATATTGGATTCTCCCGGTGAGTGAATAAACTGGCTAAAGTTTGAATCAATTTCACCAGGGCTTAATACGCTGGTACCGTTTTTCCAATTAACTTGCGCATGTGGAATTTCGCCAGTGCGATAATCATAAATTTTATTTACAAGCTGATCAGAACCTAAAATAACTTGCCCATCACTACCAAGACCTTTGTCTGCGCCGTTATCCGTTTCGTTTTTAGAGTCATGGTAGTCAAGCTCAACTTGCCATGTTTCATTAATTTGCCAATCTAAATTTAAGCCGATAGAACGAGCTTTAACTT
The DNA here is from genome assembly GCF_005887175.1 of Pseudoalteromonas sp. S1612. Taxonomy (GTDB): domain Bacteria; phylum Pseudomonadota; class Gammaproteobacteria; order Enterobacterales; family Alteromonadaceae; genus Pseudoalteromonas; species Pseudoalteromonas undina. The sequence goes on from NZ_PNDH01000032.1 coordinate 12,558, forward strand.
CAGTGGTGTTTTTACTCGAGGTAAATGACGCATCGTTACCACTTATATCTGCATAAATTGCTGTGCCATTTTCATCTAACTCGTAGCCGTTGATGTTACTACCAAAGTCGTTCCAAATACCCCAGCCGAGAGTTTCTGAGCCTGTTGTAGCCTCACTTGCTGTATAATCAAGGGTTGCTACAAAATTATCTGTGGGTGCAAATTGCAGTGTGATTTGCCCATTAGTACGCTCGCGTTGTAAATCTTCAATTGCGTAGTTCATGTCTTTTGCAAAAAAGTGATTACCTTCACGATTTCCTTGCGCATCTACTGCGCGTGGATCAATAAAATCACCTTCTGCAAGAGTAGGTAAGTCGACATTAGCTTGCCAACCTTGAATATTGGCGCTTTGCTTTTGAAAGTCGCGTTCTTGATGCGAAAAAGAAAAACCAATACCAAACATTTCATCGCTAAAGGTATTACTATAAATAGCTGATACTTCCGGAGTTACATTGCTACCCGCTTCATTTGATGAATCATGAATAGCTTTAGCTGTTGCCGAAAAATGCTGGCCAGGTCTTTGTAAAGGTCGAGTTGTTGAAATGTTAACCGTCGCACCTAAGCCACCACTGGGCACATCAGCACGAGCAGTTTTAAATACTTCTAAGGCACTAACACCTTCTGAGGCAATGTTTTCCAGATTATACGAACGTGAGTTACCCGTTCCAGGCATTTGGCGACCATTAAGTGTTACCAAGTTAAATGATGGGCCAAAACCACGCACTGTAATTTGGCTACCTTCACCGTTTGCACGACTCACCGATACACCCGTAATACGCTGTAGTGACTCTGCTAAGTTAGTATCGGGGAATTTACCCATTTCTTCAGCAGAAATAGCATCGACTACCCCAGATGCATCGCGTTTCATATCCATAGAGCGGATTAATGAACCACGAATACCTTTAACTTGTATTACTTCGATTTCAGGTTCAACAGTATTTTGTTCTGCTGCATGAGCGATATTAAGCGTGCTTGCAGTGATGATAAGTGACACAGAAGCCGCTAATTGGCTTTTTTTAAAATTAAATGTGTTCATAATTGCTCTGCTTTTAACTAAATTTTACGATAAGTAGGTGCATATATGCACCTACCATTAAGTGATTTCTAATTATGGAACGCCAATGAAAGCGTTATCTACACGATAAACGGCGCCTTCACCTGTGTCCCAAGCTGGGAAAATCATCACTACATCTAACGCACTAACATCTAAACCTGCACCCGCTAAATCAGCAAGGGTAAAGGTATATGTTTGCCATTCACCAACAGTAGGTTCTATACCTTCAATGCTGTCAGTTAGTGGAATTTCGACAGCTGAGCTACCGTTATCAGACTCCACTTTGAAAGTCCAAACTGAATCAAGATTATTTGGTTTTGAAATCACCTTTAACTCAAACGCTATTACACCGTTTTCTAATATTGAAGTAGCATCGAATGCTTCACCGCTTCCGCCTGCAGCTGTACGGCTATTAAAGCCCATTACTGTTGCTGTTGCGCCAATAGTAAACTCAGCAGTTAAACCGTGCTCTTTATCATCTATTACTTCAACTGGCGTTGAACCACCACAGCAATCCCACATTGGCCAATTTAAGTTTTGTTCATCACTGAAAAGATCAACTTTTGGTAAGTCCCCTTCAATAACCACATTGGTAATTAAGTATTCTGCGCCTTCACCTGTTTGCCATGCCGGGAACACCATTAATACATCAATAGCACTTAAATCTAAGCCTCTTTCTTGTAGCAGAGAAAGCGGAAATGTATAGGTTTGCCATTGGCCAGTAACCGGTGTTACGCCTTCAACACTATCGCTAAGGGCTACGTCGCCTGTATTAGGGCCGCCATCACCCGCTTCAGCTTTTAATAGCCAAGTTGTCGAAGATGTTGGCGGCGTTACTACTTTCATATCAAATGATACACGGCCATTTAAATCAAGTAATAAAGATGCGTCAAATGGTGACGATGAACCTGCAAAGCCATCAGGAAAATGACCGCCACGGGTAGAGAAACCAAGCACAGTCCCGTTATTGTCATTAATATTAAATTTAACAACATCGCCTTTATCAGCATCGGTTATAGTTTCTGGTGTAGTTCCGCCACAACAATCCCATGCGATCCAATTGGCGTTTAATGTGCCATTGAATATATCAAGGTTTCTTGCAACGCCATCACTTGGCGGAGTAGGTACAGGGGCTTTACCTTCGACAAGTGCATCGTCTAGGTTATCGTAACCTGGGCGCACAGTTTCACAACCTTTACCGGTGCCCGGATCTGAGGCACATTCGTAAACACGAACATAATCAATCTCAAAACTTTGGCCTAGTGCAAATGCTGCAGCGTCAACACCTAAGTTGTTTACATTTTCAGGCCAGTCACCGCCAACGGCGTTATTTAAAATAAGGTAAAAATCTTTATCAAATGGGGCATTATCCCAGTGAGTGGTAAGTTCGCCGTTACCTTGTTCAAAGTATTCAGCAAACCAACCTTTATGTTTAAGGCCAACAGGCTCATCTTTAGAGTTGTAACGTACTTCAGAGCGACGTTGTGTAGCATATAAATAGCCGTCTACGTACCAGCGAATTTCTCCCTCTTGCCATTCAATTGCATAAGTATGAAAGTCATCTGCGGGGTTCATACCTTCAGGTAAGGCATAAGCTTTACCTGAACTTGAGTTATTTGGCCACTCACGACCATAGTGAAGTGTGCCATGAATATTTGCTTCAACGGTGCCATCTTCAGCGACTGTTTTTAAATTTACCGCTTCTAAAATATCAATTTCGCCAGAGCGCGGCCAAGTGCCATATACTTCGTCGGTTGGCATCATCCAAAATGCGGGCCAGCTACCTTGACCAGAAGGCAACTTTGCACGCATTTCAAAACGGCCATAAGTAAAGTCGGCGTTGTAGCGGGTGTTTAAACGGGCTGACGTGTATGGCTTTTCTGCACCTTCTTCTGCAGGTAAGGCGACTATATTTAGTACACCGTCTTTAATGAAGGCATTTTCCTCACTGTCGGTGTAACATTGTTTCTCGTTGTTACCGCCGCCAGCGCAGTTTAATTCAAAGTTCCACTTGTTAGCATCAATGCTTGTGCCATCAAATTCATCACTCCAAACCATTTGCCAATCTGAAACTGGCTGGGCAGGATCTACTTTTTCAAAATTGGATGTTGTTGCAGCATCGCCGCCACAGCCCGCCAAAGATGCTAATGAAATAGCAGCCAAAAGGCGAGTAATGCGTGTTGTTTCAATGTTCATAACTGAACCCCGTTCAACTGATTATTGTCAGAATATAGTGTATTTGTTGATTTTTTCATTTTTGTAAGCGCTTACATTTCTCTGTGTGGTAAATGTAAGCGCTTACAAATAATATGGGGGATTCTCAACTGGGTCAAGAATTTGTTTAAATAATTTACAACTGGTTTACTTTTAACGGGGTGTTTTTGTTAACAGGAACGGTTAAACGCCTAAGTAATGTTATAAATAGAGGTTTAAAAGGTGTACATGAATGTTTTCATTAGCTGTATTGCTATTTTTTAAATGGCATTATTAACAATTGCCACAAGGATGAATTTTGTTTGGGGTTTGGGTATTGGCTTAAACCAAGTGCAATATTTTTATCAGGCTGACTTGCCTGTGATCTATAGCTGCCAAAAAGTCTATCCCACCAAGTTATACTAAAGCCAAAGTTACTGTTTGTTTCTTCGGGATTTTGGCTATGATGAATACGATGCAGTACTTGAGTTACAAGCACTAAACGCAGCGGCTTTTCAATAGAGTTGGGTAAGCGAATATTCGCATGATTAAACAGTGCTAACCCATTGAGTGCAATTTCAAATATTAATACTGCAATAGCAGGTACACCCAAAGCGGTAACGGCAATCAATTTTATAAGTATGCTGAGTACAATTTCAATAGGATGAAATCGCAGACCGGTACTGGTATCAATATGTGCATCAGCGTGGTGTACGCGGTGCAAACGCCACAAAATAGGCACCTGATGAAAAAGCCGATGCTGCCAGTAAATAATTAAATCAAGCAAAAGTAAGCTGAGTATCACTGCAATGAGTGGTGAGACATTGAGTTGATTAAATAGCCCAATTCCATGCTGCTGATAATAAGCAGCAACCGCAGTTAATCCAACCGGCACTGTAAAGCGTGCAAGCAGGGTAGAAGTAAAGGTTAATCCAAAATTAGCAAACCAGCGTGACCTATTTTTAATAGTTGATTGGCGTGCAGGCTTTTGCCATTCAAGCAGCATCATTATTGCTAGTACGCTAAAAAAGAATCCTAAACGCCACCAAATTTCATTACTCATTGGCTTGTGTAACCTCATCAGTTTCTTGGAGTTTTAAGGTGTAATAACCTCCATATATACGGGTAAAAATAGTTATCGCGCAGGCTATAGCAAATAAAACAGCAAGAATTGAAAAATACTGCGGCCAAATACAAAAGGCAATAAATAAGGCAATGGTTTCTGTGCCTTCGGTTAAGCCATTTAAGTAGTAAAAACTTTTGTATTTAAATTGTGGTTTGTCGAGTTTAAATTTTTCAGCGGCTATGGCAAAAGCTAAAAAGCTGGAGCCGGTACCTATAAAGGTTACAAGCAATAGTGACCCTGCAAGTGCATTTTGCTCAGAGTTGGTTAAAATAAATGCAAAAGGAATAAGCGCATAAAACAAAAAGTCGAGGGTAATATCTAAATATCCCCCAGCGCTTGAACTGCTCTGAGCATAACGCGCGAGTGCGCCATCAAGACCATCAAAAATGCGGTTAATACAAATTACAGCTAATGCGCCATACCAATATTCAAAAATAATTAGTGGCACAGCTAGTAAGCCAATTAAAAAACCTATTAAGGTTAACTGATCGGCACTCACTCCTTTTTTGTGCAGCTGTTTTACGCACGGAATAAGCACCGGTTTTATAAGTGGGGTAATAAATTTATCTAACATTTATATCACTTTGTACGTTTAGATTGATGATTTTGCCATTTGTGGCTATTGCGTCACTTTCATCATGGGTGACCATAATGGCGGGTAACTGATATTCCCTAATTTGTGAAAACACCAGCTGACGGGTTTCAATACGTAATTGCTGATCAAGCTTACTAAAGGGTTCATCGAGTAAAATCGCTTTGGGTTTACTCAGTAATAGTCGCAGTAAAGCAACACGGGCTTGCTGCCCACCGGAGAGAGTGTCTGGATGGCGCTTGGCCATGCCTTTTAGCCCAACGTGTGTAAGTGCTTCATCTATTTGCTGTTGGCGTTGTTTTTTATCCATTTTTGGCATGGCAAAGCTAATATTACCGCCAACAGATAGATGCGAGAATAGTAATGGGTCTTGATATAGCACAGCAACATGGCGTAAATGGCTAGGCAAGGAACTAATATTAGTATCATTTAGCCACACCTCGCCAGTTGCATTAAAACCCGGAGGTAATGCGCCAGTAAGCCAATTTAATAAGCTAGATTTACCGCTCCCTGATGGCCCCATAATAGTAAGAATTTCACCACCTTTAACCTGTTCATTCAAGCTCAGCAACAACTCGTTTTGACGATAAAGCTGACAATTTTTAATTTGTAATGATGGCTGCATTAAACGCCCTTTGATGTATTCATATTATGCTTGCTTGTTATTAAAAACATACCGAGGTAGTCCCCATGCCACTATAAAGCCGAGAAGAGGTAAGCCCATTTGCAGTATTGCATACACAGCACTGGTTCGCCTACTTGCACCATTGGCAAGTGTTACGGCTTCGGTGGTTATGGTGGCTATTCGGCCACCCCCTGCTAACTGGGTTGATAAATACTGGCCAAAACTTATTGCCAACCCCAGCACCATCGCAATTAAAATAGGCGCAAATAGTTGTGGCAATTTAACTTGTATAAACACCTTCCATGGGCTTGAGCCTAAGCTTGCAGCAACACGCGCTAATCTTGGGTCTAAACGCCTGTAACTATCGGCAATAGATAAAAAAACATAAGGTAAAACAAACAGCAAGTGTACAAATATCACATTAAAAAAAGCATGCTGACTATTTAGCAATTGCTGTAGCCACACAATACCAAATAAAAAGGCGATACTGGGTACCAACAACGGCAGGTATATAATTAACAGTGCCCACTTCGCCAAAGGTTTAGCCGTGATTTGCTCTGCTTCTAAACATAGTAACACCAAAATAGTGGCAAAACCTGAGCTAACCACGCCAACCACTAAGGTATTAAATAAAGGAGTGTGAATGTGTGTAAAGGCATTTTCAAAGTGTAGTAATACCAAACTTGAGGGTAGGGTATCCGGAAAACGCCAATAGCCAGCTACTGACCAAAGTACTAATCCAATTAACGCAGCTGCAATAAAGGCTAAAATTACGCAAGTGACGATATAAGTAAAAGCACGAACAAGTTGGTGAGCATAATGGCGTCGGCCGTTGATGAGTGACTGACTAAAAATCATGGCACTGATTTTTTCAAGCAATAGCCAAATTAGCAGGAGTCCAACAGTGATCGCTAATTGTAACAGAGCACCCGCTGAGGCCTTTATGCGCAGGGTTAAATCTACATCGTTAAACCAATGCATGATAGCAACGGCTAAAGTAGGGGGCGTATTTGGCCCAAGTATCAGTGGCATCTCAACGCTCGCACTAGCATAAGCAAGTACTGCAAAAATGGGCAAACGTAACAGTGGGTATAAATTAGGTAGCACCACTTTAAAAAATGCCACCATGGGGTAATAACCTAAATTAATGGCAATTTGATGCTGCATTCGTAGCTTTTTGCCAAGTTCAGGCTGCGCTAAAATACCCAATGCAATGAGTAATAAAAAAGGCAGCTCTTTAAGTACAAGCCCAATAATAATGCTCCAGCCAAAAGCGTCATAAGGTAATGAGCCCTCAGGAGCTAATTGCCAGCCCGTTAACCAAGGCGAAAGTAAGCGCGTAAATAATCCCGATGGCGCGATTAAAAAACTGACCGCAATTGCCGCTGCAGCGTGGGGAATAACCAGTATGGGACTCAATACGTATTCAATTCGTTTTAGCCATACACTATTAAAAAATGCAGCCAGCATAATAATCATGAGCGCAAACGCTATTAATGTACTAATTAGTCCAGTGCGTATGCTCAGGCCTATCATTTGTGAAAGCCCCGGTGTATCCCATAAAACATTAAACCCAGCCAAACTCATGTTGGTTTTATTCAAGGCAGGCGCCCAGCCAAAGGCAGGCAACATTACTCCCATTAGGCCGCCTAATACAGGTATTGTTAACAGTGCCAGCAAACAGTAAGGGGTTACTTTGACTAGGCGTGAGAATAAATCAGCTGAATGGAGTACCTTACTCATTGGCTTGTTCCATAACGGGTTTCCCAGCCAGTATTAATTGCCTCCACCCAGCTCGGATGTGGCTCACTGAGTGTACGTTTAACACTATTTAGAGGCAGTGCGCTAGGATGCGGCTGTACGGTTTTAAATAAGCCCTGCTGCTCTGCGCTTAAGCTGCTTTGAATTAATACCGTTTTGTCACCCCATATAGCAGTTTTTTGTTTATGCGCTTGCGCTGCGGGGCTTAATAAAAAGTCAGCCACTAATTGCGCACTTTGCTGGTGGCTTGCATTATAAGGAATAGCGACAAAGTGAGTGTTACTTAAGCTACCATCGGCCATTGCATAACTTCTTATACTTTTTGGTAAATCATAGCGCTTTACCGCAGCCGGTACTTCTGGTGCCGAAAAAGTAAAGCCAATACTAAGCTCGGTATCGTCTATTAAGCGGCGCATTTGTACACCGCTTTGCATGAAGTATTCGCCATTGCGCCACAGATTAGGGTGCAATTTATTTAGAAACGTCCACAACGGATCAAGTACTTGGGCTGTGTTTTTATCATTAGCTGGATGATTTAGTTTTGCTTGTAGCATTGCATCGCTATGTTGGTGTAATACCATTAATGCATATTTTAAAAAGCTCATCCCTAAAAAGTCAGGGGGTTTGGGGTAACTAAATCGGCCTGGGTTTGCTTTACTCCAGCTCAATAACTTATTAAGGGTTTGAGGAGGAGAGCTCGTTGCTAGCGTATCGTAATAAAAAGTCAGTGAGGCTTGCCCCCAGGGGGCTTCCATTCCCTGAGTGGGTAAACCAAAATCAAACAACACGCTGGGATTGTTTTCTGGATTGGTGTAAATAAAATTAGGCAATTTATCAGCCCAGTCTTTTAGTAAAAGCCCGTGCTTACTCATAGCTGCAAAGTTAGCGCCATTGATCCAAATTAAATCGACACTGCCTTGAGTGTGATTATTTGCTGATTTTTCTGCGAGTACGCGGCTAACGGCCTCGCTGGTGTCGCTAAGCTTTACATGCACTAACTCAATGTTATATTTAGCTTTTACTTGCTCAGCCGCCCACTGAATATAGGCATTTATTTGCGCATCACCGCCCCAAGCATAAAAATATACGCTTTGGTCTTTACCTAACTTTTCAACTTGATGCCAACGGCTTTGTAATTGTGTACTTGCTAGGCTTTTAAAACTAATAACAAGGCAAATGCAAAAGGCGACACAGAATAAGCTGTATCGCGATAATGTTTGCCAAAATTTATTGGCGAGCATTTAAATCCCAGTTGTAGTCTAAAAATTTAACTTTCATGTTGTTATTTTTAAGTGCTTTTTGCTGAGCGGGTGTCAGCTTTAGTGCTTTAGGGTATTGCATAAAAAACTGCTGTAGCGTATTTGCGCCTTTAAAGCCTTGTTCAAAATCATCGCCGTACCACTTAAATATTGAAGACATAGTTAGCGTGTTATCTTGCGCTATATTTCGAGTCATGTCTGATAAAAAACGCATCGTTTGCTCTTGCAATTGGCTTTCTAAATCAGTGGCTGTGTAGGCTTCTTCACGTAGTGCTGGGCAGCCAATACTTGCGCAATTTACAGCAAAGTGAATACGTGGGTCGTTGTACTTACCACTGCCACGAATTAAATTATGTTCTATATCATCAAGGCTGCGAGTTTTATCAAGTAATGGCACAAACTCTTTGCTCCACGGTGAGCTAAAAAAACTGCCTAAATCTTTAATTGATTTAAGATCTGGGTATTTTGTTAATATCAGCTCAACAGTAAAGGCGTTATACGCGTTGATTAAAAACGCCAGCTGCTTAGGCTTTTCCCATGTATCAAACTCATTTTGCGTAACAGCCGATAACGAATCTAAATAAGCTTTTAGTTCGCTGCGCTTAGCTTTTATTGCTGAGTAATCAACCTCAGTGCTGTGACCATGATTAATAGCTACAACATGGTTGTTTAATAGTGCATTCCAGCTGTCATGCATGCTTTGAGCTTTGCTTGCAAACGATGTTGCAAGCAAAGCAGAACCTAACAATAGCGCTTTAAAAGGTGTTTTAAACATATTAGCCTCTGCGCCAGGCGTGGTATTTTTCCAGCAAGTTAAGTACCTTTTCAGGAGCATGAGCACGTTTCCATTCGCCCGCCACATATTTGTTACCTTCAGCCCATGTTGGGTAGCTGTGAATGGTGCCCAATATTTTATTAAGCCCTAAACCGTGTTTCATGGCTAACACAAACTCAGCAATTAAATCGCCAGCGTGTTCAGATACCACAGTAACACCAAGTATTTTGTCTTTACCTTTAGGTGTGATCACTTTGATAAAACCATTGTTAGCGCTTTCGGTGATGGCGCGATCTAGCTCTTCAAATTCAAAGCGGGTGATTTCATAGTCTATGCCTTTTTCAATCGCTTCTTGTTCATTTATGCCCACCCGTGCTACTTCAGGGTCAATAAATGTGGTCCACGGAATGACACGGTAATCCACTTTAAACTTTTTAAGGTTACCAAATAAGCCATTTACAGCAGCATACCAACCTTGGTGAGCGGCTACGTGTGTAAACTGATACGGTCCTACAATATCGCCAGCGGCAAAAATATTAGGATAGAGTGTTTCAAGGTATTCATTTGTGACTACAGTGCGGCTCGTTTCAATACCTAGTTCTTCAAGGCCGTAACCTTTAAGACGAGCGGTTCGGCCAACAGCACATAGTAGCTCATCGTATTCAATATCGATTTCGTTGTCGTTATGTTTTACCACAATGAATTTTTTGCCATCGCGCTCTTCACAGCGCAGTGCCTGATGCGAGGTTAAAATGTTTACGCCGCTTTGCGTTAGCGCTTCGTGAGCAAATTTAGACACCTCTAAGTCTTCTTTGATCATAATGCGTTCAGCCATCTCAATTTGCGTAACGCTTGAGCCTAAACGGGCAAAGCTTTGTGCCAATTCGCTACCAATTGGACCACCGCCAAGTACAACAAGCTTTTTAGGGGCTTCTTCAAGCTCAGCAAATTTGTTCCATAACGTATCACTGGTTACATAGCCGGTTTCTTCAATACCCGGAAGTGGCGGTACAAATGGGCGTGCGCCAGTGGCAATAACAATAGTGCGGGCAGTGAGTGTTTGCGTGCCGCCATCATTTAATTTAATTTCCACCGTCCACGGGTCGATAAGTTTGGCGTAGCCTTTTACAACATCTACGCCTAAATTTGTGTAGCGCTCAACACTGTCGTGTGGGGCAATATCGGCAATCACTTGCTGTACACGTGCCATTATTTTTTTAAACGAAAACTGCGGTGTCGTGCTTTGTAGCCCATATTTTTCAGCTTGGCGTATTTGCTGGGCTACTTTTGCACTTTTAATAATAGCTTTACTAGGCACACAGCCAGTATTTAAGCAGTCGCCGCCCATTTCGCCGGCTTCAATTAAGGTAACTTTGGCTTTAACTGCTGCTGCAATATAGCTGGTGACTAAGCCGCCTGCGCCCGCACCAATAACAATCATGTTGCGATCGTATGTTTTGGGTTTAGTATAGTTTTTATAAACACGGCGCTTTTTTATTGCATTTATCAGGGTTTTTGCAATTAACGGGAATACCCCTAATAACGCAAACGATAAAATTAAATCCAGCGATAAAATACCCGATAAGCTATCTATTTGTGCTAATTGAGTACCCGCGTTCACAAATACAAAGGTACCCGCCAGCATTCCTATTTGGCTTACCCAGTAAAAAGTCCATGACTTAATAGCGGTTAAACCCATTAATAAATTAATTAAAAAGAACGGAAAAACAGGCACTAAGCGCAGCGTAAATAAGTAAAATGCGCCTTCTTTTTCAACCCCAGTATCTATAGCGGCTAAACGTTCAGGAAAGCGTTTTTTTATGGTATCGCGCAATAAATAACGTGACACTAAAAATGCTAACGTAGCACCAATGCTTGAGGCAAACGAGGCAACTAATAGCCCTTGCGCCAAACCAAATAATGCACCAGCGGCTAGCGTTAAAATGGCTGCACCGGGCAGTGATAGCGCGGTCACTAATATATAAAGTAAAAAGAACCCTCCGATCACCAAAAGCGGTGATTGAGCTTTGTACTGATCAAATTGTGCCATTGACCCTTTTAGCCCGTCGAGGGTAAGGAGCTGGTTTAGGTCATAAAAAAAGAATAAACCGACACCAATCGCCGCCAGTAATAACAAACTTAATTTTTTTAACATGTTATCTCTCAAACGGTTTAAAAGTTATGGGTAAGCGTGAGCTTAGCGTTAATTGGTAATTCTGGGAACGCGAGTGTCGCGCCAAAATAGCCACCTTCAAATACAGGGCGCCAGTTTTGCTGATCGGTAATATTATTTACATCAAGCCTCAATTTAGTTGCCGAGGTAAACGCATAGCTGGTATTAACATTTAAGGTGTGCTGATCGCGAATGTATACGGTAGCTAAAAAATCCAATGGGTAGCTTTTAGTATACAGGGCAGAAAATCCAGCTTGCCACTGAGAAGTTATTGTATAGTTAGCATTTAAGCTTAATGATTGCTCTGGGATCCCTTGTACTTGGCGGTTTGAGGGAGCAAAAGCTGTGTAACTTGGTGCACCAATGCTGTTACCCGCAATAATATCGGGGCGCGAATTATCAAACGCATCGGCTATTTGAGCTGAGTCTTGGCCTGTCGCAGAGTTATCATAACGGGCATCAATGTAACTGTAGCCTGCGCTTACCCAGTAAGGGTAAGCGTCATAAAATACTTGGCTTTCGAATCCGGTCGTACGAATACCAGTATTGCTACCATCGCGATTACGTAAGCTGCGGCGTTGGCTAAATACAGCAGCATCTGCATACCAGTCGCTTTGTGTTGGCGCATATTTCACGCCAAACTCGACTAAAGTATTTTCCGTAGCAAAATTTTGTCCGCTAATTGTATTGTCACCACCTAACGTATTACCGCCGGCCATGCTGTTAGAGGTGGCTTCGTTATAACTTGCTGCCGCATAAGTGGTTAAATCGTCATTAACTGAGTAATTAACGCTCAACTGCGCTGATTGCAGTGTATCGTTAATGCTATCACTAGCGGCTATTTGCCCTTGAGGTGCAATCGGGTCATTTGCTTCTACATCATAGTAATCAACACGATAGCCAGCACTGGTGCGTAAGCTGTCAGTCCATTGTGAGTCTTGTTGAATGGCAATGCCGGTTTGCCATGAGCGTGAATCTGTAGTGTCTGATAAATTAAAATCACCATTGCCATCATTGTTAATATCGTACTGACCACCAGGGGATACATATACACCGGGGCGTAGCTCTACCAAACGTGCTTTTTGAGTATCAGTTAATGGAATGCGGCGGTTTGAAAGTGGGCCGGTTAAATCAATAGGTGTGTCGGCTTCAGTAGTAAATTGGCTGTAACCCAATACTTTATTATAACGAACATCAACGGCGAATAAGGTTTGCTGCTCATCACTCCATTGATAGGTGAGTTCAGTGCGGTTTTGTGCGATATCGGCGCCATCAATTATTTCAACAAAACTATTTTGTGCTATTTCTTCGCGCTGCAAATGTTGAAAGTAAGTAATGTTTTTAATCGACATTACATCAGACAGTGCGCGCTTATAAATACTGTGAACTAAATAAGTGGTTGCTTGATTGAGATTATCAGGATCGGTAAGCACACGGCTGGTGTCTATTTTGACTTGTCCTGTAGGCGATATAATAGAGCCTGCGCCAGGAACTGTGCTGCCATTCGCTTGTAACCCTTGACCAGTAATATAAAGATTATGATCGATAAGCGCTTGGGTAGGGCGGTTTATACCAGCGTTATCGGTAAATTCTGTTTGGTACAGTTCAAAGTTAATGTCCCAACTGCTTTTATCATCCGGTAAAATTTTTAATGCCGCAAACAAGCTATCACTTTGTGTGGCTGAATAGTCATAATAACTACCCTGATCAATATGCTCATAGCTAACACGTAAGCCAATTTTATCCTCAACAATCGGTGCGTTGTAATCTACTTGGGCACTATACTTATCCCAACTGCCTGCAGACAACTTCACATTGCCTTTGCGCTGATCAGTTGACGCTGTTTTAGAGTGCAAGTTTACAAAGCCCCCGTTACGTTGGCTTGAACCAAACAACACAGGTGGTGCACCTTTAACTACGTCTATCTGTTCTATCGCATTAAACGACAACGGCACACCAAAACCATTATTACCCGCTTGGCGTCGAGTACCATCTTGAAATAACTCACCTAACTGGCCGCGGATCGTCGGTAAACTTGGTGCACCAAAACCACTTGCAGCGTATGTATTAGGACTTACTGCCAGAACATCGTGCAATGTTGTTATGTTAAGTTGCTCAATTAGCTCTTTAGAAATAGGGGTCACAGAGCGGGCTATGTCTTGCAAAGCTAGGTTGTCGCCAAAAGGGCCGTTTACTGTGGTGTTTTTAATAGAGAGGTTTTTAGATTTAAGCGCTTGACCTGCCACCTCAATTCGCTCAATGGGGTCAGAGCTAGTTGTTTCATTAGCCTGAGCATCTAAAGCTACATTTAATAGGGGGGCGAGGGTTAAAGCTAAATACGTGTATTTCAAATCGTGTTTCTCTATTGTTATATGTTGACGTACACAAAAGACCAAGACAGATAAAAATATCTTTCAATCAATTGTTAATATTTTTATTTTTTATCTTAGCGCTTAAATAATAGTGCCTTTAAATAACTCAACTTAAGATCAGTTTAGGTTTAATTTTAATTAATTGAAAATAAAAATACGCTTATACGGTCTTACTTGCCAATTAGTTTATTTATATCTTTTTTAAGGAAATTTTATGACAGATTCAATCAATACAGATTTACAAACTCGTTTGCAGTGGTCGCTTTTATCGCTGCGCTTAGGGGTGTTTATTGTGATGGTAATGTGGACACTGGATAAATTTGTAAATCCGGGGCATAGCGCCCGTATCTTTGAACATTTTTATGGGATCAGTGGCTCTACCGATACTATTGCTTATATTTTAGGTGCACTGCAATTATTGCTAGTAATAGCATTTTTAGTCGGTTTTAAAAAACGTATTACTTACGGTGTTATTTTTATAATGCATGGACTATCAACGCTGTCTTCTTACAACCAGTACATAGATGGCTTTAATAATTTACTGTTTTTTGCAGCATGGCCTATGTGGGCTGCGTGTTTTGCGCTTTATTTATTACGCGATCAAGACGTAAAATTTACCGTTAAATAATAAGCAAAAAAAATGGTTATAAGCGTTAGCCTATAACCAATAAAGTACACAGGGAGTGTAGGAAGTTCTGTTGTACACAGTAAGCGGTTAGCAAGCCATTTACTGTGTGTAATTAAAAGCACTTTTTGGCGCTTTCAATCAAGTTAAGTTGCTGTAACAAATACGTACAATAATAAAAGCAAAGCCAATGCCAATTTTTAACAGTATGAATTTTATAGATATTTATATTGTTTGGATTGTGGCTTTGCATAATGCAGGTAAATCTTTCTATATTGCAACGGTAAAAGTTACCTACTTTGCAATATGAAAAAATGGCACTGTTTTAGAATCCGATTCGACTAAAAGCAGCGCTGATTTAAAAATCAGCGGCTACTTCAAATTCTAATCGTTCATGACTAATAGGATGGGTAAAAGCTAAATACTCGGCATGCAAATGCAGTCGTTCTGCCTTTTCACCGTAGTGAGTGTCGCCCACAATGGGTGTATTTAATCCTAAGTGGTGGGCACAGTGAACACGCAATTGATGAGTACGTCCTGTTTTAGGATAAAGTTGTAAGCGGGTGGTATTATTTTTACGTTCCAGTACCTGCCATGTTGTTAATGACGGCTTCCCCGTTTTGTAACACACCATTTGCCGTGGCTTATCATCAAAATCAAGCACTAAAGGTAACTCTATGCTGCCACTCTCAGCAGCAATATTACCCGCCACTAAAGCAATATATCGTTTTTCTACACTACGCTCTATAAACTGTTTTTGCAGTGCTTTATGCACCCGTTTATTTAACGCAATCATTAACAGCCCTGAAGTCGACATGTCTAATCGGTGCACAATAAGTGGCCCCGAAGCGTGTGGGAACTGAGTTTTGATTCGCATATATACCGAATCGTCAATATTAATGCCTGGCACAGATAAAAATTCAGCTGGTTTATTTACCACTAACAAATCATCGTCTTGATAAACAATCGTTAGGTCTTTACCCTGTGCAGGGTTGACCAAAAGCGGGTTGTCTTCAACATTTAACCCCTCTAGCATATGCCCTAAAATAGGCTGGCATTTGCTATAGCACGATGGGTAATAATGTAAATGATGTCTTATTGCCGACTTAGGCGGTGCGCCCCACCAAAATTCGGCCATAGCCAGGGGCTTTAAATTATTTTTATAAGCATATTGTAATAATTTTGGCGCGGCACAATCTCCCGCGCCTGAAGGCGGTGTGTGCTCGGGCAGTTTGGCAAAAATGGCGTTTAAATCGGTCACTTCGCCGTTTGCATTTAAAAACTGGTATTGAGCGAATAGCTTTTTTTGTAAATTTTTAGAGAGTACTTTACGGCGTTTTTTTAATCCGTTAATTTCATCATCTATTGTGAGTTGTGCTTGTTCAAGCGCTGCAATGCGTGTTTGCCACTGTTGCTTTAATGCTTGTAGTTGTTTTTTCTCAACAATGCTCTGCCCAGCTAATTGGTTCTTCAGTTTTTCAAACTCATCATTATTGAGTTGCTTGCTGGCAACTTGTCGTTGCTTTTTTCGCTGTTTTCGAGTTACTTGCATCGCTTGCTGCTTGGCGATAAGTTGTTGCTCATAGTGTTGGCGAGCAGTCACTAACTGTTGCTCAATTTGTTGATAATTATCACTGTTTTGCAAGGCTGTAATTTGCGCATTAATGTCGTTAATCACTTGGCTTTGCTGACTAAATTCTGCATCGTCAATATGTTTAAGTGCCACATTTGGCGCAAAATACAATTGCTCATCTATCCCCGCTATTTGCCCAGAGTAGGCGCTAATAAAGCCTAGCTGTTGCGACTTATCTTGAACAACCAATACGCCAAACATTTTACCGGCATCAATATCATCTGTATCTAAAATAGCCTTATCTAGCTTTTTTAATTGTAGTTGTAATTGTTTTGCAGCAGCCACAGCCAGCGGATGAGGTTTATAATAAAAGGGAAACGTAAACTGCTCAGGCAGTGCAAGGTTATCTATATTTTCATTAAAAGTGGTAAAGCAGCTAGCAGGGTTTGACATGGCAATAGTGTGATTAGCAGTTATCAGAATAATTAGTCAGAGTGTAACATAAGCAGCGCTTTGCCACTAAGCATGCCTGGCATTACAAACAAAAAGGCCAACATATTTATGTTGGCCTTTGGTATTAAGCTAATACTTATTTGTTAGCGTCTTTCACTGCTTTTAATTTAGCTGCATGGTCAATTTCAAATGCAGGCATGTCTTTTTTGCCTTCCATTAAGTAGTTGTCCATCCAACGCATTAAACGCAAGCTGTAATCGTACTGTGCCGCTACTTTACGGTTACCATGGCCTTCGCCTGGGTAGTAAACAAGGCGAACATCTTTACCTTGCACTTTCATGTAACGGTAAAGTTCCATAGATTGTGCAGGGTGAACGCGAGGATCGTCTTTACCATGCATAATAAGCAGTGGCGTTTCAGATTGACCCGCCCAGTAAATTGGGCTGCGCTCTAGGTACCATTGCCATTTATCCCATGGGTATGAACGCGCATGAACTAGGTTCATTTCGTTTGAAATATCAGTAGTACCAAATTTAGATAGCTGATTAGTGACACCCACAAACATAACGCTGGCAGCAAAGTGCTCGGTTAGCTTTGTAGCGCCCCAGGCTGATGCATAACCGCCGTAAGAACCACCGGTAATACCCACGCGTTTAGTATCAACTAATCCCATATCAACAAGGTGATTTTTAAAATCAACTAAGTCGTCAAACTCTTTACCTGCGTAATCGTTTTGACCTAGTTTAGAGTAATCTACGCCTTTACCTGTTGAACCTCGGTAATTAGGGTAAAATACCGCGTAACCACGTGCAGCGCCCATTTGACCAGGACGCGAGTAGTTAGTTACCCAGCCGTTTTTATCATGACTTTCAGGGCCACCGTGTACCGACATAATTAGTGGGTAGCGTGTGCCTTTTTCATAATCGAGTGGGTAAACTAGAACACCATCAAGCTCTACACCGTCACGCGCTTTAAGGGTAATTGTTTCTTGTTTAGCAAAGCGTTTGTCGTTTAACCAGCTGTTTGAATCAGTTAAACGTTTTGCCTTGTTACTGCGCACAATAAAGACTTCGTTAGGGTGTTTTGCCGTGTTACCACGAAGTGCTAGGGTTTTATCTGAATCAGAAACACTTAGCTGAGAGGCAATAAATTTACCTTCTTTTACTAGCTTTTTGTATTTGTTAGAGCCGGTTTTAATGCTCGCAACAAAACTTTCTGTGCCAACATTGGCAATAAAGTTAAGCGTGTTACGTTTATGCGACCATTCAAAGTCAACAACGTGGCCCATAAAGTTAGGTAACCATTCAGTGATTTCGGCGGTTTTAGTATCGGCAATAAATAAGCGGCCAGTTGCAGGGTCGTGCTTATCTTCAGCACCTAAAATAGCAATGTATTTACCGTCATGCGAAAGCTCGGCATCGCCTAGCTTACCTTCAGTTTTAAACGATAAGGTGACTTTGTTGCTGGCAATATCAAACAAGTGCCACATCGATTTTGTGTATTTATCATCAATTAGTGCAGTAGGTTGAGTTTTAACCAGAAGCTTTTCACCATTCGCAGCCCAATTAACGTCACTCACGTAGCTATCAACATTGAGTGCGGTTGGAGTAAGTGGCTTGTCGGCTTTAGCTAAATCTACAATAAAAAGCTGCTTGTTTTTAAGGCCTTGCTCGTACACTTCTGCTTTAAAGCCAAGTTTTTTAAGTTCTTTTTCTGACTTATCAGCAGCTGGCATTGCTAAAATAGCGACTTGCTTGTTATCAGGGCTTAACTGATAGCTTGAAATAGATGTGTCTTTTAATGACATAACCGCTTGTGCTTGGCCGCCATCAACAGGTATTTGGTAAAGCGAAGTATATTTGTCGTCTTTTAATTTCGCTAAAAAGTAAATTGTTTTGCTGTCGTTTGACCATTGTAGGCTTTTAATATTAACTGAACCGGTAATAAAAGGGCGTTCAACACCTTTATCGTCAACAACATAAAGCTCACTGTAATTGCTGCCATTTTCGTCAACGTAAAGCGTGCGAGGTAACGAACGGGTAAATGCAACACTGTCGCCATCGGGGCTAACGGTTGTTTGTATTACTGATTTTACTTTTGGAATGTCTTCAACAGTAATTGCTGATTGCGCAAATGCAAGTGAGCTTGAGAGCCCAATTGCTATCGCTAAGCTAGTTTTTAGCATTGTTATTTCCTTTGCTTTATTAGATTTCAGCTATTATAGCAAGGTGTTCTCAATATACTAAAAAATGCGATTAATCCTCAAAAGAGGAGGTTTAATGTTGTAGTTATGCAAAAGCGCGGCTTAAAACCGCGCATAAATCTATAGACTCTTTTTAGGAGGAAGTGCCACGTTTGCAAAAATAAGTCCTGCCACCAGCGACATAAAGATTAAAAACGTTTGCTGACCAATATGATCTGCATAAACAAAGTCTTGGCCTTCAATCAGTGAGTTTAAACCAATATACGTTTTGCTCCCTGGTACCAATACAATTAGGCCTTGCATAGCAACAATTGAGGCCGGGGCATTAGCAACACGGTTAAATAAATTACTGAACACACCAACAGAAAATGCACCAATAAAGGTCCCTAATGTGTAATTTAAATCTAAATAAATGGCAGGCCCAATACTAGTGCCATAAGCTATAAAGCCTGAGGCAATAGACCACATTGCATGTTTAAGCTTTGTTCTAAAGATAACGATTAAGCTACTACACAAAAGTAAAATAGCGAGCCATGCAGTCCACTTTGGTAGCGGCTCAGGTTGTACGAAATCGGCTTGCCCAAAGACTGCAAAGCCAATAGCAAGACCAATAAAAGCCCCAAAATAAAGCTTAAACAGCAACATAAATGAGTCCATAACGCGAGCTGTGCCCGATACTAAATGTCTGGCTGCGAGTTCAGCAAGGCCAAGTGCAAGGGCTAAACCGGGTATAAACACAATAATGGCAGAAAGCACAATTAATCGAATGTTGATGTGTGCATCTAAATGAACGCTAATAGCACAAGCAAGAATAGCCGACACTATTGCCACTAATGGCTCAAGCATGTGAGCCACACGTTTCGAACGGGCCGACCACAATACAAATAAGTATACAATAAAGGTTAATAACCCAGACCACAGAACATCATTCCAACTGGTGCCCATAAGCATTGCAAATGCGCCGCCAGAGGTGGCAAAGGCAACGCCTGTCAGCACTCTGTTATAAGGATTTGGGGCATCAAAAATAATATCAAGTTGCTGATCAACCTCTTGCAACGTGAGCTCACCATTAAGCATTTTATTAACTAGGTCATCGGTATCGGCAAGTGAACCTAAATCGTGATCGCCTGGGTCAACGCGGGCAACATGGGTGTATTCATCTTCATGGCCATCGGTCCAAATAACAAAGGTAACCGACGTGGGCGACATAACAAACGATGATTTAAGATCTAAATAAGTCGCCACTTCCATTAAGTGGGCTTCTAAGCGATAGGCAGGTGTACCGTATTTATGGAGCATTTTGCCCAATTTAACGATAAATTTGCGTTTTTCAGTAAACGTTGCGGTTTTCAAATTTGTTTTGAACCAACTATTAAATAACTAAGCTAAAAATATAGGCAATAATGCTAAAATTGCCCAAGTTTATTTGCGGCGATTTTAAACACAAATCGCCGCCTGTCTAGTGATTTTTAATGTTATTTTTTATTTTTTTCTGCTATCCACTGCGACATATATTGTGTGCTGCGCATGGTATGGTGTTTGAGCATTTGACCCGTGAAATTTTTCATCCGGTGAGCATCTAAATTACTGCTTATTGAGTCGATTTTTTCAATTAATTGAGCACTTAACTGTACTTTGTCATACAGAGTATTAAGCAGAAGGCTGCCAGCGGCTTGTGCTTCACTAAATTTAGCCTCGTTGTTGTATAAAGAGACTGCGGCATCTGCAAAAGCTTGCGTATCTGCTGTTACCACACCTGGCCACGGCAACGTGCTGTGCATACCTTCGCTGCCAATAGGCGTGGTGATGCTTGGGGTTTGCATGATCATGGCTTCTAAAAGTTTACCTTTAATACCCGCTCCAAAACGCAAAGGAGCTAAGCAAATCCGCGCACTTTGCATTACTTCATACGCATCATCGGCCCAGCCTTTAATTAAAAAGCCGGTTTTAGGGTTATTAAGCGCGGTGGCTTTTGGCGGCGGGTAAGAGCCATAAATATGCAATTCTGCTTGCGGTAGTTGTTTGCGGATAAGCGGCCAAATTTTTTGTAAATAGAGTACCGCATCCCAGTTTGGGGCATGTCTGAAATTACCAATGGTCATAAAGTGTTGGCGTTGTTGATACGATTTAGTTTGCTCAGGTAAGGCACTTAAATCAACCATAAAAGGTAAGTGATGCAACACGCTAGGCTCAACTTTAAACACTTCATTGAGTAGTTCCATCTCATAGCTTGAGATAATTAAGCTGAGATCACAGCGTAAAATAGCGGCTATTTCACGTTTAGCTATGTCTGATAGTAAATCGCTGTGGTTGAATTCGCGCTCACCTTTATGCGCCTCATGGCGTGCATTACGCAGGCATTGTAAATCTTCGGTGTCTAAAATTTTAAGCGCATTAGGACAATGCTTATCTACGCGCCAGCCAAACTGCTCTTCCATCATAAAACGATCGAACATCACTAAATCGGGGTTGTAAGCTTTAACATAGTCATCAAAACTATCGCAGTTAAGAGCGATGCTTTGGCTGGTTATACCAAAGTCGGCAAGGTCAACCATGTGTTTGGTAGGCTGTGCGGGCGTGGCGAACTCAACATCCCAGTTTTGCGTCCTAAACGCATTTAGTAACGACATCATGTGCGTACCTGCAGCAGATGAATTGGGCTCTGGCCATACATAGCCAATTACCAGCACTTTTTTCATTGGCTAGATTCTCTAATTATTTGATGGAAAAACAGACTCAAACACAGTGGTATATTTTTAAAAGCTGTAACGGTATTTAAAAAGCAGAGTATGATTTCGAAAAACTAAAATGCTGCAAATTAATGGACATAAACAACCGATTTTAGCGTTGAGTAAATAGGCGTGTATTTTAGCGTATTCAGGCTACTTAAGTCATTACTTAGCTTAACACTTTATGAATGGTGCAAAACGTGTTTATATATCCGGTAATATTTAACAATAAAAAGGATGAAAACATGAATGCTTTTAGGCTGTTAATTGCCTTGGTAGGCTGCATTGTTTTATTGCCTGCAAGTTATGCAGAGCAAGGATATCAAACCCCTTCACCAGCGCTTGCTACACTTGTAGATGCTAAGTTAGCACCAACTAGTTCTTTATCAAGTGATGGACAGTGGCTGGCTTTGTTTGAACGCAAGCGTGTTGTGTCGCTTGATGAGCTGGCAAAAGAAGAATTTAAGCTTGCGGGGATCAAGCTCAACCCAGCTAACTTTTCACGCTCACGGGTAAGTGCCAAATACAGTGCTTTAGAACTTAAGCATGTAGAAAGTGGTACTGTGGTTAACGTAAATAATTTGCCGCAGGGGATCATTCGCTCTCCTCGCTGGTCAGCAAATAGCGAGTATTTAGCGTTTATTGTTGAACAACCGGATAACGCACGGCTTTGGGTTTATAGCGTTAAAACCAAGCAAGCAAAGCAGTTAAATGAGTTTGCACTAAATTCAGTATTAACCGCTACACCTTATCAGTGGTTACCCGATAGCACAGCGATTGTGGCGAATTTAGCGGTTAACTTAGACAAACCCAGATTAACCAATGATACCCAAAGCACAGTACCGGTTATTCAACAAAGTAGCGGTGAAAAAGCCCCAGCGCGTACTTATCAAAACTTATTAACCAGCCCATTTGATGAAGCACAATTTAAATTTTATGGTCAAGGTCAATTAGCGTATATCACGCTTGATGGTAAAGCACAGCCAATTGGCCGTGCTGGCTTATTTAAATCGTTTTCAATTTCGCCTGATTCAACCAATATTTTAGTCGCGACCATCGACGAGCCATTTTCGTATCAAGTCCCTTACAGCCGTTTTGCAACTACATGGCAAATATGGGGAATGCGGGGATATGCATTAGTCGAGCTGGCTAAGCAACCTCTTGCCGACAACATTCCTCAAGGGTATGACAGTGTTCGCACTGATCGTCGTGATTTTGAGTGGCGAGCCGATCAGGGCGCGGAGGTTATTTGGGCCGAAGCGCAAGATGGCGGCGATATGAAAACTGAGGTTGAGCATCATGATTACCTTTATAGTTTACGTGCACCGTTTAAACGCGACCCTAAATTATTTGCCAAAGTAGAGCGTCGTTTTGCAGGCATACAATGGGGTAATGACAACATTGCCATGCTAAGTGATTGGCGCTTTAGTGACCGACAAGTGCGCACTTATGTTATTCAACCACGTAATGCTGATAGTAACCGCGTGTTATTTTCAGAGCGAAGCTACAATGATGCCTATAAAGATCCAGGTAGTGCCATATATGAACGAAACGACTTAGGCACGCGTGTTATAAAAGTCGTAGGCGGACGTTACATTTACCTTCGTGGAAACGGTGCATCTGAGCAAGGAAATATTCCATTTTTAGATCAATATGATGTAAAAACAAATAGCACTAAGCGAGTATGGCAATCGGCTGCACCTTACTACGAGCGAGTGCGAGCTTTATTAGACGATGAAGGTAAGCGTATTATTACTATTCGTGAATCTAAAACGCAGCAGCCTAACTTTTTTATTCGCGATTTAGATAAAGATAGCTTAACGCAACTGACCCAATTTGAGCATCCGTATCCAGCATTTAAAGGGGTGACTAAAGAGCAATTACGTTATACCCGCGATGACGGTGTTGAGCTTTCAGGTACGCTTTATTTACCGCCAGGGTATGACAAAACACAAGGGCCTTTACCTGTTCTGATGTGGGCATATCCACTTGAATATAAAGATAAAGCGGTTGCTTCACAAGTACGCGAATCAGAATACGAATTTACCTACATAGGTTACTGGGGCCCAATGCCTTATTTAGCTAAAGGAATTGCGGTATTTGACGATCCTAAAATGCCGATTGTAGGTGTTGATGGTAGTGAGCCAAATGATCACTTTAGAAAACAGCTGGTTTCTAGCGCCAAGGCAGCGGTAGATGTACTGGTTGAAAAGGGTATTGCTGATAAAGATAATATCGCCATTGCAGGGCACTCTTACGGTGCATTCATGGTGGCTAACTTATTAGCGCATAGCGACTTATTTAAGGCTGGTATTGCCCGAAGTGGTGCGTATAACCGCACATTAACGCCGTTTGGTTTTCAAGGTGAAGAACGTGATTTTTGGCAAGCACAAAGTGTGTACGCAAACATGTCGCCGTTTTTCCATGCTGAGAAGATTAACGAACCTATGTTAATGATCCACGGTCAAGAAGATCCGAATTCGGGAACTTTCCCAATGCAAAGTGAACGTATGTATGCTGCACTTAAAGGCTTGGGTAAAGAAGCGCGTTTAGTGATGCTTCCTTACGAAGCCCACGGCTACCGTGCCCGTAAAAGCTTATTACATGTGCTATGGGAGCAAGAGCAGTGGCTTGATAAGTACTTGTTAAGTGATAACGAAGTAGACACTGAAACAACAGTAAATTAATTTGCTAAGAGTTTCGAGCTCAGGGCTTCGAGGTTTGGCGGCGCGAAATACTGCGCTGCTAACTCGGGCTAAGCTCGGTGCTCTTAGCCCGACTCTCGATGCTGTTATTTCTAATTTACCGATAGCTATTTTTCCTTTACCCTTTCATTCAAAATTAACACTACTTTTTTAACCTATTGCGAGCTTTAAATGATTGATGTAGCTGCACTTGCGGTATTTGTTCCTACGTTCTTTTTTGTGTCTATTACTCCTGGTATGTGCATGACACTGGCCATGACTTTAGGCATGAGTATAGGCGTGCGCCGAACTTTATGGATGATGATTGGCGAGCTATTAGGTGTCGCCAGTGTTGCGGTAGCCGCAGTGTTAGGTGTTGCCAGTGTAATGCTTAATTACCCCAGCGCATTCGATATTTTAAAATGGCTAGGTGGTGCTTATTTAATCTACATCGGCATTAATATGTGGCGTGCGAAAGGAAAAATGTCGGTTGATACACATAACACAACAGCGGTGAGCCGATATTCATTATTTTCACAGGGGTTTGTAACCGCCATTGCCAATCCAAAAGGATGGGCGTTTATGATTTCCTTATTACCTCCTTTTATTAACGTACAATACAGTGTTGCGCCGCAATTAGCGGTGCTGGTGGCCATTATTTTGCTCTCAGAGTTTATCTGTATGATGATTTACGCAACAGGTGGCAAAACCCTGCGGTTATTTTTAACCAAAGGCAATAACATTAAGTGGATGAATCGTATTGCGGGAAGTTTAATGGTGCTAGTAGGAGTTTGGCTTGCAATTAGTTAACTATAAACAAGCCTTAACCTGAACTTAGGTTATTTAAATAGCTGAAAATGATGCGTTAAGTGCTTTAATTGCAGCTTTTGTTTTTGCTGCTAACGTGTCGCGTGCAGGCGTTAGAGCAAATACATCGTAATGGGGAAGCTGCCAATCAGTGCATATTTCTAAAAGTTCTCCTGTAGCTAAAAAATTACGTACTTCAGGCTCTGGCA
Organism: Pseudoalteromonas sp. S1612; assembly: GCF_005887175.1. Taxonomy (GTDB): domain Bacteria; phylum Pseudomonadota; class Gammaproteobacteria; order Enterobacterales; family Alteromonadaceae; genus Pseudoalteromonas; species Pseudoalteromonas undina. The sequence continues at coordinate 37,810 of NZ_PNDH01000032.1, forward strand.
AAATAGCATAGCCTAACTCGTCGAGAACAAATTGAATCACAGTTTGCATATTATTAATGGCAATACGTGCTTTTGGTAGTGTTGTGCTTTCACCGCGGGTAAGGTGCGTAAGCGCCGGATCAACAGCTATATGTGCAATGCGGTTATGCGCTTTTAGGTCATCCAGTGTGATTTTTGGTTGCTGTGCTAGTGCATGATTTTTATGAACACACAGTATTAATGGCCAACTAGCGAGTTGGCGTGCAATTAAGTTTGAGTCTTCGAGAGGACCAATTGCCAGCACTAAATCTATACCTGTTCTGATCATATCAATCGGCTCGTCAGAAAGCGTTAAGTGCACATCTATATCACTAAATTGGCTAATTAAATGCTTTACAGGCTCGCTTAATAACCCACCACCAAAACCAACAGGGGCGGCTAGTTTTAATTGCCCACTCGGACAGTTTTGTAAATGCTGTAATTGTTCTGAAGTAGCTGTTGCAACGGCAAGCATTTGTAAGCAACTTTGATAATACAGCTCACCCGCCTCGGTAAGCGTTAATTCCCGAGGGCTGCGATTAAATAAACTCAAACCTACATCTTGCTCTATTTGTTTTATTTGCTGACTAATTGCAGAGGTTGTCATTAAAAGGTCTGCGGCAGCTTTGCTCATACTTCCCGTTTGTACTGTGCGAACAAATATATTCAGGGTTTTAGTTAACTTATCACTCATACCGTTAAGCCTTACTTAAATTAGCTTTAATAAAAATAACATTGTGAGAAAGGGAACTTCTCACTATTATCGCAAACGCTAATTATTATCATTTACATGCTAAATGTCACGGAGAAATATCATGAACACGGTAAGTTGTAAGTTAAGGCCGGTAACTGCATTTATTTTAAGTACTTTTGCAATTGCTAACCCTGCTTTTGCTGATGAAAAAAAACAAGATATGGAAGTAATGGTTGTCACTGCTTCTGGTTACGAACAAATGCTCAAAGAGGCACCTGCAAGTATTAGTGTTATCGACAGAGCGCAGCTAGAAAAACGCTTTTATCGTGACTTAACCGATGCAATGGCTGATATTCCGGGTGTAATAGTGACTGGCGGAGGTGACAGAAAAGATATTAGCTTGCGTGGTATGGCAAGCCAATACACGCTTATTCTTATTGATGGGCAACGCCAAAGTTCAAGAGAAACACGACCAAATAGTGATGGCCCGGGGGTAGAAGGTGCTTGGACGCCGCCAATTTCAGCGATTGAACGTATTGAAGTAATACGTGGCCCTATGTCGTCGTTGTATGGCTCTGATGCTATTGGTGGTGTGATCAATATTATTACCCGTAAAGCGCCAGAACAGTGGTATGGAGAACTGCGTTTAGACAGCACCATTCAAGAGCAAAGCCAGTCAGGTGATATAAACCAAGCCAGCTTTTTCACTTCTGGTGGCATTATTCCAGATCTATTGGGCGTGCAATTATACGGTCAATTTTCAAAGCGAAATGAAGATGACTTTACTGCAGGATTTCGAGGCAAAGAACAAAGTAATGTAAAAGCTAAGTTCACATTAACACCTAATGATAGTCATGAATTAATGTTTGAACTTGGCTCGGCAAAACAAACATTAGATGAAACCCTCGGCAAAACAGTTGCCGAGCTTGCTCCAGGAGAAAGTTGTGGTCGACGTGGCTGCCCTGAATCAGCAACTACTGAGTATGAGCAACAAACATACTCTATGTCACACAATGGTTTTTATGACTTTGGATCGTCGCGTAGTTACATTAAATACGATAAGTTTGATAATAACTCACGTGAAATGTTTGTCGAAAATACTGACATTCAAACAACTTGGAGTTTACCGCTATTTAGTGATCATAACTCTACGTTTGGTGCGACCTATTTAAAAGAGTCATTGGATGATTATACAAGTAATAAAATTAGCGACTTAACCCATGTAGAAAACGAGCAATGGTCAGTTTTTGGTGAAAACGAGTGGGCAGCAACGGATGACTTTAAGCTTACCGCAGGCCTACGTTACGATCATGATGGCAACTTTGCGGGTCATTGGAGTCCACGTTTATACGGTGTTTATAGCGCATCTAAAGCGATCACCATCAAAGGCGGCATATCAACGGGTTTCCGTGCGCCAAATATTCGCCAATCTACCGCGCAATGGGGACAAGTGAGTCGTGGTGGTAATATTTATGGTAACCCTGACTTAAAGCCTGAGCAATCAGTGAACTATGAAATGGGTGTTTACTATGACTCTGGACGCGATTTAAGTATATCGACAACCGTTTTTTATAATGAATTTGATGACAAAATAACTCGTATAGCATGCCCATTAACGCAGTGCACAGATGGCCCAAATCAGTTCGGCTCCATGCCAACTACCTACATTAATGTGGATGAAGCCATAACCCAAGGTGTTGAGCTATCAGTAGATTACGATATTTCAACTGATATTGATGTGAGTGCCAGTTATACCTACACCGACTCAGAGCAAAAAACCGGTGAATATAAGGGGAGCCCACTTAATCAGCTACCAAAACATAGTTTACAAACGTCTTTAAATTGGCGTCCAACAGATAAGTTAGGCGGATGGTTACGTGTGCAATATCGTGGAGAAGAAAGCCAGCCTACCACAGGGCCTTCACAAAGCAGTTTAATTGCCCCTGATTATACCATTGCCAATTTAGGTGCTAATTATCAGCTAAGTGACAGCGTTAAACTCGGTGCTGGAATTTACAACTTGCTTGATAAAGAGATCACAGAGCAAGAGTATGGTTATGTTGAAGATGGTCGCCGTTATTGGGCGTCTTTAGTGTGGCAGTTCTAAACACTTTTTAATAATACAAAGTAAACGAGTACGCTAAACCGTACTCGTTTTTTGGTTTTATCTAGGTTCTTGTTCAATAATGTTTAAAAAGCACAAAAGGCGGTTGGCTTTTTCTGTGTAGTCGCTTATTCTAGCAGCGTATTTAGTCATTAAATGTAACTTTAAAGTTTACTAATAATTTATAACTTTCTTCAATCCCCAAAGGTATGCCTCGTTTGAACCACATAGCAAAACAAAAAGCCAACCCTGTATTTTTAGTAGGTGTCGTTTGAAAATACCTAAACGCTTGCAGCCATTAGTTGATGATGGTTTTATTGATGAAGTGCTCAGCCGTTTAATGAGTGGTAAAGAGGCCGATGTATTTGTAGTCGCCTGTGGCGATGACATTCGCTGCGCTAAAGTATACAAAGATGCCAGTAAGCGCAGTTTTAAAAAAGCTGCACAGTACCAAGAAGGGCGAAAAGTGCGAGGCGGGCGCCAAGCCCGTGCTATGGGTAAACGTTCAAGTTACGGCCGTCAATTAGAAGAAGAAATTTGGCAAAATGCCGAGGTTGACGCGCTGTCGCGTTTATCCTCAGCAGGTGTTCGGGTACCGCAAACTTACGGCTGCATTGACGGTGTTTTGTTAATGGAACTTGTAAGTGATGACGAAGGCGATGTTGCACCACAACTTGGCGCAGTTGATTTAACCGAGAAACAAGCCATTGAACAACATACATTAATGATGCACTACATCAAACTAATGCTATGCGCTGGGATTATTCACGGTGACTTATCTGAATTTAACGTACTTGTAGATAGCAACGGCCCAGTAATTATTGATTTACCCCAAGCGGTTAACGCCTCTGCTAATAATAGCGCCGAAGCCATGTTTGCCCGCGATGTAAATAACATGCGCCGCTATTATGGCCAATTTGCACCTGCGTTATTACACACGCAATATGCCAAAGAAATGTGGGCACTGTTTGCAGATGCTAACTTAACCCCGCACTCAGTGCTAAGTGGTGAATTTGAGGATGACAGCGAAGCTGCAGATGTAGATTCAGTACTTGACGAAATTCAAGCCGCCTTTGATGAAGAGCAAGAACGTAAAGAACGCATTCGCGACGCTGATGAGCAATAACCCTTAATTTACGTGCTGAGTTTTGCTTATAGTTTTGACTATTAGATCAAAACTTAGCATATAGGTATGAGTCACATAAGGATGGATTTAGCTCGTCACTGCAAAATCTAAGTTAGTTCTGTCATTACTATCAACGGGAACCGACAGGTGTGCATTTAACTAAAAGCAGCTTGATACTATCCATTAATTAAATGCCATTGAGTCTGCAAACACATTTTCATTATCAGTGTAATAGTTGATAAATTCTTCCTCATTAAAATCACATTTATAAAAAAAGACGTTGTGACGGTCTTTTTATTATTTATGGTTATTTCGAATTCAGCCTGTGATGCTTTATTAAATAAAACACTACACTTAGTATTTAAGCCTAACGAATAAACTTTCCCATCAATTTCGATACTGTTGTTGCCTAAAGTAATTTCATTGGGAGTTGTTAATAAATGCAAAAAGTAATAGAGCCCTGTTAAATAGAAAAAGGAGAAACAAACAAAGCAGCCTTTATTTTTACAGACTCAGAGTCATGTAAGTAATAGGTAGAGATCATGGATATTATTGAGAACAAAACAACCATAACAAAATTTGGAGAGAGCCAGTTTTTGGTAAATTTAAATATCATCTTCGATCGCAGAGGTAAGAGTTACGGTTGACTCAATAATTTAAGCTAACAGAAACTAAGGTTCTAAATTTGTGGCCTATCTTATTAAATTAACAATGGTATTTCTACATTTAAGCGCCTGAAAAAATATGCACTTCGCCCATTCCCTTGTGTTTACCTGCCAATCTTTTTGACCAGGTTATTATGGTATCGTACAAAGCCCACCTTGTCGTATTTTCGACAACTTTTTAAGCATAAACGAGAGAGTCCTGAATAACTAAAGTTGACACTTTTGCGAAGTTAGACAAAGAGCGAGAAGCTGTTAGTCAGAGTTTTTCTGTGTGAAGTGAAGTTTTGCTCGCTTGACTATCAGCTTGTTGGCGGTTTTTTCAATCTATTCTTAAAAGTTTTTTTGTTGTTATTTTTGAGTAGTTATCGTTTAATAACATGATGTTTTTTAAAGATAACTATTAGCGAATCTTCACCTCTTTAGTGAAAGCTAATGTCGGACCACACATAAGGAAATAGGTATAAAATGGACACTACAATACGAAAAGCTGAATCAACCGATATCGCTGCAATAAAAATGCTGTGGCAGTTTTACCAATATCATCAGAGTATATTTGACTTAGAAGATGTTGGTTTAGATGGTTGCTATGATATTGATGAAGAATATTTAGAATGTGTAGTGCGTGGTGAGGAAGACTGCATTATTTATCTTGTACTCGTTTCTAACCAAATTGCTGGTTTTGCTACCGTAGAACCAACTGAGATCGTTGGCAAAGAAATACCTGAGTTGGCTGATATTTTTATTCTACCCAAATATCGAAAACAAGGCATTGCCAAATTTGTTATTCAAAACTTGATGTCTGTTGAAACAAATCAGTGGCATGTAGCAGTTCATTTAAACGATAATTCAGCGTTGAAATTTTGGAATAGTTTGTTTGCTAAATTAAACGTTGCGCGTGTTGATAACGTTGATCCTCCTGAAACAGAAGGCTACCACGAGTTTGTCATCACAAATAACTAGCAAGATTACAACGTCTTCTACGCTTAAGTAAAATTTGATAAAGAGCGAAAAGCAGCCATTGAGATTGGCTAAATATCGTCGTTAATTGATTGGTTAAACAGCTCTTTGCGCATATATTCATGAAAATGAGCGCTGCGCGCATATTGGTTCATTTAACTTTACCTAAAAAATTTAGAAAACTTAGTGATAGTAATGCCTTAGATAATTTGTTAAAACTATATAAAGTAGACAAATGAGCGTTAAGTCGGCAGAAATATGCGCGATGGGCGCACTATTAAATTGTGGGCCTCAGAGAAACCATGGCAATAAAAGACGCGTTACCGGAAAGACGAAACCTTGTTGTTACCGCATTCTGCGTAATAGTTTTTTACGCAGCGGGAGGCTTCATTACAGAGCCGACGGTACGTTTGGCGGTTGTGAACGTTTCATTTCGGCATCCTGAGGTATTAGCTGGTTTCGTTTGGGGGCTTCTGGTCTGGTTCCAGGTTCGCTTTTGGCAGTCAACTCGGTCAAAGTTTGGAGAACGGTTCAAGCAGGAAATTCGAGGTTGGTCAGTTCCATCACCATGGGTTAGTGCACTTATCGAAGATGCCGAGCGACAGGTTGGCGGAAAAGACAAACTGGGGGCCGGCTATACGCCACAAGTCCATGCGCCAGAGTTGGAAGGAATCACGATTAAAGCCGCTTGTAGCTTTATTTACACGGAAAATGGACACCGCGTCGTCAAGAACCAACAGCGCGCGTCTTATCAATCAAAGACGGTTCTCTTTATTTGGCCAATATCGTTTGCTCGAAGCCTACTCTTCGGGAATGCTGTGGCGGAGTACGTATTTCCATACGCGTTGTTCCTTGCTGCAGTTTCTGCGCCGATCTGGAGTTGCTGACTGTGGAGCTGAAGCCCAACAAATCGTTGCAGCGGACATTTGACCCGCCACCCATTTTTGCTGCCGCAAAAATAGGCGTCGCCTCAAATGCCGCTGAACTCTGGCGTTAGCATTAAGGAGTCAACTTGGATAGTCTATTGAAAATAACATCGCTACTTAATTTTTTAATTTATACCGTTGTGGCGATCTTTATTCTGATATCTCAGGGTGAATTTTATGAAAACCATTATTGGTTTTTAATTGCTTTTTTGGGTGTTTCTATAGCAGCGTCAAACTTAAAGCCCGTTAATGATGTACTTGTTGGTATTCTATTCTCAGGGCTTACAGCTAATCTCTTATTAGTTGCCTCGGTATCAACAGGTATAAAAATCAATAGTGCTACATTTTTGATTTTTTTCGGGTACTTATGCGCAGGCTGCTTTTCTGTATGGTTCTTTATCGCACGGAATAAGTATCAGAGTTTTAATGCTAACAAGTGACTATGGTGCTCAATGTCCTCTCATAGCACACAGGCATACTTCGGCAAAGAGCGATGAACGATCATTCAGGTGAGTCGTTTTTAACTTAGTAAGAATAAAAAGAAACCCTCCCTTTTTTACATAGCGAAATAACCTACATTAAGCATAAAATTTATAGCTGGCAATAACTTACACTATTTGTTATTAATATAAGTTAATAAAGTAAGGGCATTTTCACGCTGGAATGTGTTAACTGATAAAGCGGTTGTATGTACAAGGAGTTATGGTGAAGAAACTCTTCAAATATCTAGGTTTTGGAATTTTAAGTGTTGTTATATTTTTCATTGGTATTGGAGTTGTTGCATCCATAAATACTGTTGATAAAGAGGCCGTCTTTGAGCCTTTTATTGTAAAGGCAATCCCCAAGTTAACAACGTGGGAAGTGACTCCTTTTAAAGAGCTAATGTCTGAGCAAGGTTACACTAGTGCAACTTCAGAGCAATGGGAGTTGTACGTAAAAAAGGTTGCTAAATTAGGTGTATTTCAATCAGTCGGTAAAGCAGAGTTGCAAAATTGGAAAACGTTATCTCCAGTTGGTAGCTCAAGTGTGACATATGCTGTTTATCAAGTACCTGTAACCTTTGATACAGGATTAGCTCATATTCAATTAGGTTTGCAGTCATCTGACGGTAAAGTTGAAATAAATAGTATAAAGTTTTTATCTGATTTGTTAATGCAATAGTACATATAAAAAGGCTATAAATTATTGAGTACATAATTTATAGCCTTGTTTTGTATTGCTGCCACCTTTGTAAACTTAACCACTAGTTGTACATTTAACTGAGCTATATTTTTAGGAGTGTCTTTGAAGTACATAACTATATTTTTAGTCCTTTTACTGGTTGGTTGTAATAGTACTGATAAAGCGGCAAATTCAAGTCTTGTGTATATCAATGCGCAAACAGATTCACCTGCTAAATGGGTTGTGAAGATTGAACCAAAATATCCTGAAGATGCGGCTAAAAATAGCGTAGAGGGCTACTTAAAATTCAAAGCAATAATTAATGAAGTTGGAGCGTTAGAAAGAGTTGAAGTAATTGAATCTGCCCCAAATGGTGTATTTGAAAAGGAAGGTTTACGGGCTTTAAAGCTATGGAGATTTAAGCCTGCGTTATTAAGTGGTAGGCTGGTTAAGGTTGAGTACGCTGGTACTCTCGAGTGGAGGTTATAATGTCTCTAGGGATGAGCATATCATGGAGATCTAAGCAACCTAAACAAAAGCGATGTGATAGGTGTGAACTGTATTATTCTGAGTTTTTGGATAAATGTACGCATTGTTCCGATTTAAACGAAGCACAATTACTTATGCTTAAGGCTAAACACCAAGAATCTCTTAAACATAATGCTAAGCTTGGTAAATACTTATTTATAGTTGCTGTAGTAATTGGCGTATTACTTTTTATTAGCTTTTTATGGTAGCGTTGGGGTTTTCCTTAAGTGAAAGAGGGTCAGTTAACAGAGAAAAAACCTTTAATACATTGAGGCTAAAAATTTATATCCATCCGCTAACTTTAAAGTTTATCAAACTGAACTATCCGACCACGTAACAGTTGTTGTTATTTAATTAAACCTAAAACTCCTTGATTAACTAAATAAGCCTGCGCTGCGTCTGTATGGGGTTTAAACTTTTTCCAGCGGCCTATGGCTTTGTTGTTAAGCGGTTGGCGCACTTGCATTTTGCTGGCGGTTGAAACCGGTGCGGTGTTTAAATGAAAATCAAGGCACTGTGGTTGCCAGTCTAAGTTGCAATAGCTCACTAACTCTTTTATCTTTTGCTCTGGTGCGGCTACAAGTTCTTCGTATTTTACTAGTTTAATATTGCTGTGCAGGGCGCTAAAGTGCTGTATTAGTTTATAAAAGCGGCTGTAAAATTTAGCTGTGTCGAGTAAGTCTAACGAGTAAGCATAATACGGGTTGTTAATGGTAAATAGCTGACGATAGTTACCAATGCAGGTGTCCATGGGGTCGCGAAGTAGACAAATTATTTTGGCGTTTGGCAGGGCTTTGGTAATTAAATCGATATAAAAAAAGTTAAACGGTAGTTTATCAATAAAGTGTTTATGGCTGCCGGTTACAACACGGGTTGCTTCAAGGTAAGTGCTGCCAAGTTTTGCAAAATCAAGCTGGTAAGCTTGGCTTAAGGTGTCTGTATCGAGTACTTGAGGCGTGTGCGTTTGGCTAAGTTTTTTTACACTTAGGCCAAAGTCTTGCAGCTCGCCCGCCGATTGTACGTCGGTGTGGCTTGATAAAATGCGTTCAACTAATGTGGTGCCAGAGCGCGGCATGCCTAATACAAAAATTGGCTCACTGCTTTGGTTGCCAGCTGTTTGTTGGTTTTTGTATTTATCACTGAGCTGTTTTATATGTGCAAATAAAGCCTCAGACGCTTGGTTATCAAACGCCTTATTAGCGAGTTTTGCTGCTTTACCTTGTTGTAACGCGGTAAAGGCTGCTGAAAACTCTCCTAAGTCTTGATATTCTTTAGCGAGCGCATGACCTATATGCAGTTTAGCGTCGGGATGATTGACCTGTTCAAATACGTTTTTTAATCGCGCTATGTGGTTATTATGTTCGGTGACTTTAGTTAAATCGGCTAAGGCAAAATGACTTTGATGATGAAGCGGATTCAGTGCAATGGCATTTTCAAACGCGTGCTGTGCTTTATCAAACTGGCCTAAAAACTTAGCGCATACTCCATAGTTATAATAAAACTGCGGTTGGCTGCTGTTACTTGCCGCAGCTAAATTTAACGCGCATGTAAAGTAGTCAGCAGCATGCTGATGTAAACCTGCTTGGGTGAGCGCGACGCCTAATGTATCGGCATCAAGTGCTTTACTAATATGTATAATCTTAACGCTGAGGGCGGTGTTTTTTGCTTTTTGTAAGTCGCCCGTAAGAGCGTAGCACTTGGCAAGTTGCGCAGTATATTCAATAGACTGGGTAAAGCTTAATGCTTTTTCAATTAGCTTTATCGCTTTGTAAATTTGGCCAACCTGTAAATTAACCATAGCGAGCAAAAAGTAGCCATCAGCAAAGTCTGGCTTTTGTGTTACCAGTTCAACCAGTGCTTTATGCGCTTGCTGAATATTGCCTTGGTTTAAGTTGTTGATAGCGCTTTGGTGTAGTTGCTTTAAGTTTGGCTGCATGAATACTCTTATAAATAATGTACTTACAAAATAAAAAGGCTCAAATTAATTTGAGCCTCTTGATTGTACTTAAACTTATCGTTTAATTACATTTCAAACTTGTCGCTTAATTATATTTCAAACTGATAGTTAAATTTAATGCCAACAGTAAGCGGGCGATTAATAAAGTAACCATAGTTACGTTGTATGTCTGCGCCATTGGCTGTTGTAATATCCGCATCTGAACGACGAACAGAAGTAACCGCATATTTATTAAATAGGTTATCTACATATAAAGTAGTCGACCACGCATCGGCGGTTAATTTAGCTGAAATATTACTTAAGCTATAACCTGGGAGTGCTTCACCGTTGTCACGTAGGCCTACTTTTGAAATTACATCACTTTGTGCGGTTAAACCATAGTTAATATCAAGGGTTTTATCATTTAAAACGTCTGTTTGGTAGTTAATACCCATAGAGAACTGATGCTCAGGTGAGCCCGGTAAACGGTCGCCATCTTTCGCGCCATTAGTGCCATCGGCATTAAATAAATACGGAGCGTCTGAGGTTAGTTCTGCTTTTGTATAGGCATAAGTTGCATAGGCAGTAAACGAGTCTGATAAAATTGCACGCGTGGCAATTTCAACCCCTTTCGCATTTGCGCTACCAGCATTTGATAAGTAAGGTAATTGGCCTACTGTTGTTGCACCGGCAATTTGTGCGTTATCCCAATCTACATTGAATAGTGCGGCATTAAAGTGTAGCTGGCTTCTCATCCAGGTACTTTTAAAGCCTAGCTCATAGTTGGTGGTTGTATCGGCATCGTATAGCATTTCATCTGGTGTACCACAGCCTGTTTGTTGGTTCTCAGGTAGAGGTGTTGGGCAAGGCACTAAGCCATTTGAGCCACCAATTCTAAATCCTTCACTTATAGTTGCATACGCCATTACTGAATCTGTAAATTGGTACTTAGCATTAAATTTGAACAGATTACCGTTGTCACCGGCTTCGTTCTCTTCAAAGTTAACTGAAATTTCATCAGGTGCAGCACCTTCATACAAGGTATTTGCTAATGGGAAGTCAAAAGCCGCTTTTGATTCTACGTCGTATTCGTAAAAACGCGCGCCAATAGTAATGTCGAGTTTATCGGTTACTTGGTAACCTACTTCACCAAAAAGTGCTGATTCAGTGACTTTGCTGCCAGTAATTTCTAAATACTCTAAAGAGTCAGGTCTAAGTTGTGCGCCACCAAAATTATCAACCGCGAACTGATCAAAGCCTGGCGTAAACTCTCTGCTTGATGCGTCGGTGTCGGTTTTATTGTAAAAACCACCAACAATCCAGTTTAAATCGCTATCACTTTGTGAGACCAAACGTAGCTCTTGAGTGAAGTTATCGACTTCGTCTAATTCACGGGTAAATGCCGAAAACGAAGGAAACTCTTCGTAGCCATAGTCTAAACGAATTAAAAGGTCAGTTTGGTCGCGTTGACCATCGGCTTCAAAGTGTGAAATACCGGTAGCTGATACCAGCTCAGCAAAACCTAAGTCGGCTTTAAGTTCGAGGCTCAGTAATTGATCTTCTTTTTCCCGTGGCTCTTCAAAACGGTACGCTGACTCGTATTTGCCGATGCGATCATTTAGACCATTATTTTCGTTTAGGCTATTGTGATGAACAATTGAGCGGCCTTCGGTGTCTTGCTTTTGATAGAAGTAGTTTAATGTGCCTTCAAATGACTCATTTACTTTGTAACGCAATGAAATACGCCCAGTTGTGGTGGTTTCACCGTTGGCGTCTTTTACATTTTTAAGATTGCTGTTTACTGCATCAAGGTTTGTCCAATCAGGGTCGGTGATCGACACACCCGGTTCACGAACTGTGTAGGCGTAGTCAATAAACCCTGGGTCTTCATAAATATTCAAGCTGGTACGTACCGCCAGTTTGTCTTCAATTAATGGTAAATTGAAGATAAAGCCAGTTTCGCCACCGACCGAATCACTTTCTTGAGTTTGAAAAACATCACCAAATACTTCACCTGATATAAAATCAAGCTCTGGCTCTTTAAGCATGTAACGAATAGCGCCACCCAATGTGCCTGCGCCATACAATGTGCCTTGCGGTCCAATAAGTACTTCCACTCGCTCTACATCAACAAGGCGCATATCTACCGATACTGGAATTTCGTTAATGTAAGTGGCTACCGTGCCGCCATCTGATGAAGGGCCTGATGAATTTGTATTTAATCCACGCACAATAATAGGCGAGCCAGAGCGACCACCTTGATCAGTAATTGTTAAACCTGGCACCCAACGCGCTACATCGGCTAATTCGCTGATATTTTGGTCTTTCATTACATCGGCATCAAGCGCAGTAATGTTAAGAGGCGCAGCCTGAATAGAGCCACTTCGGCGTGTTGCTGTAACCTCAATAACTTCAAGCGATTTATTTTTTTCAATAATTTGCTCTTGTGCTGTTGCATTACCGCTAAATAATACACCGCTCAGTGCGCTTGATACAGCCAAGGTTAACAGGCTTGGTTTAAACATAAAAATTGATCCCAGTTAGATTTAGTACGTTAATAAATGAGCGCTAATAATATCAGGGAGTTTTGTTGATGGAAATAAAAATATGAATTTTAATTCACTTTTTTAGAATAAAAATTAAGGCGTGGGTTTTTACTTAAATTTAAAGTTTAAATATAACAAGGTGTTTGTATAAATAATGCACACACCGTAAGTGGTATATATTGTTTTAAGTGCAACAATGAATGGTGTGAAAGGAGAGATAAAACGTAGGCTTAGTTATACTAAGAGGGAGTTGTAAAATAGGAGATGAGAAGTTGCGCCATAATAGTTCATGACGCAATTAAATTATTAAACTCTAAGCAGCAGGCTGCTTTTTACCATTAGACATGGAGCTGCCTACCGAGGCAATAATCACCAGTAAAATAGCCAGCCACTGCCAAATGCTTAGCAGTTCACCTAAAATAACTAAGCCAGCGAGTGCTGCAATTGCAGGTTCTAGGCTCATTACAATACTAAAACCTTGTGGCGACATATTACGTAAAGTAATCATTTCAAGAGTATAAGGCAGGGCGCTTGAAAGCACGGCGATAGCAATACCTAATGGAATAATATCCCAAGTAAATGCAGCACTTTGTGAAATGCCGCCATAAGGCACCAGCACGATGGCTGAAATGGTCATGCCCATCGCAACCGTTGCGCCACCAGAGCTTTGGCTGCCTGTTTTCTTACCAAATAAAATATAGCCAGCCCAACAGGCACCCGCTGCAAGTGCGAGCACTACACCGACTGGATCAAGGCTGTCTTGACCTTTCATATCAGGTAAAAGTAATAATATACCGGCCACTGCACAGGCAACCCAAAATAAGTCACGTTTTCTGCGAGAAGAAAACAACGCGACAGCTAATGGGCCTGTAAATTCAAGCGCAACCCCAATACCTAATGGGATACGTTCTATCGCGTAATAAAATAGAATATTCATGCCGCCTAAACTTAAGCCATAAATTAATATGGGTAAGCGTTGGCTTGCAACAGGGAAGTGTTTCCATGGTTTAAAAATCAAACACAAAATAGCGGCCGAAAACCCTAAACGTAAGGCTGTTGTGCCCTCAGGCCCAACAATAGGAAAAAGCTGTTTAGCCAGTGACGCGCCTGACTGAATCGTCATCATTGCTAGCAATATGCATAAAATAGCCAGTAATAGATCTTTGGTTGATTTTTGCATGGATGTCCTTAAAGATTGCGATGAATTTTGGCGGCATGTTACCTGCTTTTGATCTCAGAGGTAAGTCAAATTTTGTGATCTTTTTAAGCTTAATTCAAAATAGCAGTGTTTAGTAAAGTGTGCTTAAAGGCCAAGCGATAAAATACGCTTATCGCTTAGCCGATAGTTTTTGTTTTATTAAGAGGATAAATCTGCTGGGTAAACAACACCAAGTTGTGCGCGTGCGGTATCAAGTACTTGCATTACATCGACAGAAAGTTGATGAGTATTAACGCTAGACTCCACCTGATTTTGCTCAATGGTATTGATAAAGTTCTCGAGTTCGTACTTCATAAAGTGCTCGTCAAACTCCGTGCTAATAAGCTCTTTATGACCATTGTTAGCAATAAACTCTATTTTTTTAAGCTGCGACACGGCTTCAATTCTAATTCGACCTAATTCCCCCTGAATTTCAGTGATATTTTCGCCTTGTGAAATTTTCGAATAGCTGATCACCGCTTGTCTGTCGGGATAATTTAAAAGCACATCGCCTGCACCATCCACACCACTTTCAAGTAATACGCCGCTGGCGTGAACAGAGCGTGGTGCTCCCCATAATGCAATAACGAGATAAAGTGGGTAAATACCCAAATCTAGTAAGGCACCATTAGCAAATTCAGGTAAAAAAGTATTAGGGCGCTCACCATTTTTATACTTGTCGTAACGTGATGAATACTGACTAAATTGACCAATAAACTTACGTGGTGTGCCTATTTTTTTTAGGGCAGCTTGTAAGTGCGCAAAATTAGGTAAGTGCGTTGTCATCATCGCTTCCATGTAAAGGCGCTGATGCTGCTTTGCCGCAGTTAAAATAGCCGCAAGTTGCTTGCTATTAGCCGCTGAGGGCTTTTCACCTAATACGTGTTTGCCCGCTTTTAAACATTGTATTGCATATGCACTGTGCAGGCTATTGGGCGCCGCTATATAGACTGCGTCTACTTGTTCATCTTGGCACACAGCATCAATAGAGGTAAAAATTTTAGCATCGGTATTTGTTGGATGATTAGCTAAAAAGCGCTCGCCGCTGCTTATTTGGCGAGAGCAAATACCGTATAAATTAAAATTGCTGAGTGTATTAGCCGCTGCCAAAAACGTGTCGCTAATAAAATTAGTACCTACAATTACAAAATTCATGAATAGCCTTTGCTGTTTTTAAACAAGGGCGCAGTTTAACAATGTTTGGCTCTAAATGCGCGGGCAGAGCAATTAAACCAACGTTTAATGCTAGTACATAACGTAGCTTGCTCCTGATAACCTAAAAGCTCTGAAATTTGAGTCACCGACAATTGGTTTTGTAATAAATAGTGCTCACATAAGGCGCGGCGAGTGGCGTCTTTGAGCTTTACAAAACTGGTATCGTGCTTTTTAAGTTCTCGGTGCAAGGTGCGAGGGTGAATATTAAGCGCAGCGGCAATAGTATTATTAGCGCTTTGAAATATCGGCAGCATAATGCGAATAAGCGCGCTTACCTGAGCAGGCAAAGATTGGCTATGAGCATTATTTTCAGCTAAAAAGTTAAGTGCTGCTTGGGTTTTATGTTGCTTAGTTATGTTAAGTGTTAAATCTAAGTCTTGTTTGGCAATTAATACACCGGCGCTATTTCTGTGAGTAATAACCTTACACCCAAAATGCTGGTGGTAGGTCTGCTTATTTGCGCCTAGGGTATGAGGTAAAAATACACTTTGTGGCTTACAGCGGCCATTACTCATATTTTTTAAGATAGCTATGGCCAATGCAATGGTGAGCTCTATTACCTGGTTTATTGCCGGTAATGGCCTGAGATTTATAGCGAATGATAAAAACACGTGTTTATTATCATCAAGTGGATGAGTGGTTAAATTAAGCGCTGGCGTATGCAAGTGTAAATATTTTATCACCCAATCTAGCGCCTCGGCTAAATTAGTGCCTGTTTGAGCGGCTATTGCAATATGGCCCAAAATATCAAAGCTTTGCAGGCTTGCTAGTTTTAAACCAAAATTTGGACAATTTAGTGTATTCGCGCAATGCTCTAATAGCTGTGCATATGCGCGGTAAGTAAGGGTCTCTTGCTCTAGTTTATTAAAGTCCACATTAATGGCGCACTGCTGCATTATGGCAGCGAAATCTCCCCCAAGTTCTGCAATTAAATGGTCTATTCCCTGTAAAGAAGTGGCTCTAATCAAACGGCTCATAAAATATACTTTTGCGTGAGGATGTCTAAAAATAACAAGTTTTTATTCGATGTTCCATGCAAACTGGTTTTTTAATTGGAGAATAAGTATGCATATCACTACATTTGATTACATTGTTGTTGGCGCAGGCAGTGCAGGCTGCGTTATTGCATCGCGATTATCTGAAAATAAAAATGTGAGTGTGTGCTTAATTGAAGCGGGCGGCAGTGATAAAGGCACAATGGTTCAAATGCCTGCAGGGGTTGCTGCTAGTGTGCCTTATGGCATTAATAGCTGGCATTACAATACGGTACCTCAAAAAGAGCTTAATAACCGCTGCGGATTTATGCCTCGTGGCAAAGTGCTTGGCGGTTCAAGTTCCATTAATGCCATGGTTTATATTCGAGGTAATAAGCACGATTATAATAGTTGGGCTGCACTGGGCAATGAGGGCTGGGACTATGAGAGTTTATTGCCTTATTTTATTAAAGCTGAAAATAATAAAACCTTTACTGAAAGTGATGTACACGGGGTTGATGGCCCTTTGCATGTGCAGGATTTAAGCCAGCCAAGCCCAGTAAATCAGCTGTTTTTAAACGCCTGCGAACAACAAGGTGTACCGCACAATGGCGATATAAACGCAGGGCAGCAAGTGGGAGCAAGGTTATCGCAAGTGACTCAATATCAAGGGGAGCGTTGTAGCGCGGCAAAAGCGTATATAACCCCCCATTTAAACCGAAAAAACCTAACTGTGCTTAGCAAAGTACACGTTAATAAAGTACTTTTTTGCGATAAAACCGCAACCGGAGTCTCTGTTTCTATAAACAATAAGGCCGTTGTATTGCATGCAAAAAAAGAGGTGGTTTTAAGCGCTGGCGCAATTAACTCACCGCAAATTTTAATGCTATCGGGAGTTGGCCCTAAAGAGCAACTAAAGCAGCATAATATTGAAATAGTAAACGAGCTTTCTGGTGTTGGAGAGAACCTTCATGACCACTTAACCGTTGTGCCATTGTATAAAGCTAAATACAGTAAAGGCACATTTGGTATAAGTGCGGGTGGGGCGTTTAATATTGCAAAAGGATGCGTTGATTGGTTTGTAAAACGTGAAGGGCAGCTTACTAGTAATTTTGCAGAATCACATGCCTTTATAAAGCTATTTTCCGATTCAAAAGTACCCGACGTACAGCTTGAATTTGTAATTGGGCTGGTGGATGACCATAGCCGTAAACTGCACCTAGGCCATGGTTATAGTATTCACTGTAGTATTATGCACCCTAAAAGCCGTGGCACGATTCGATTAGCCGATGCCAACCCCTTGAGTGCTCCACTTATTGATCCTAATTATTTAAGCCACCCCGATGATTTAAACGTGATGTTAGCAGGGCTTAAAAAAACTCTGCAGATTATGCAAAGTGAAGCATTTGATGTAATTAGAGGTAATATGGTTTACCCGCTAGATGTTAACAATAATGAGCAGCTTATTGAGTATATTAGGCAAACGGCCGAGACTGAATATCACCCTGTAGGCACTTGTAAAATGGGGCAAGATCCCATGGCGGTAGTGAATAGCCAACTACAAGTACATGGTGTGAAAAATTTGCGTGTGGTTGATGCCTCAATTATGCCGCATATAATTACCGGCAACACCAATGCCTGTGTGATAGCCATTGCCGAAAAAGCAGCTGACTTAATTAAGCTAGCTTGACTTATAAAACGCTGTTAACCATTGCTGCCAGTCTTGCTCTAGTTTGATCATTTGCAGGTGTTTTTTAGCAGCAAAATGCTTGCTTTTATCCTCGTCAGCTAAAAACGGCCCTACACGACATAGCGAGCAATAATTATCGGTTAAGTAAGCAGGCAAAGTTAACAAGCTAGCCAGTTCAGGTAAGGGTTTTTCACTAAAGACATAGGTAATGCCGCTGGTGTCTTTAACGTGCTTATCACGGTCAACATTACGAATTTTATAACCACTAAAGTGACTAATATCAAATTGCATTTGCCCTTGATATTGTGCGTTTAAATGGGTATTTAAACTGCCTTCAATATTCCATTCTCGATAAGGTTTAACATCTTTTGAAGTGATGAAACATAGCCCTGCACCTTGTGTATTTAAAGCAAACTCATTGGCGTATTTTATAAATTGATGCAGTAATGCGCGGTTAAGTACGTTCATGCTGGTATGGCGTGTATTGTGTTCAAATGCATCGCGACCAACAAATGCAGGAAAAAGCGGAAATTGAAAAATAACCACATCAAAACTATGTAAATGCTGGCCGAGCGTTTGCCAACATTGTGGGTTGGTTACATCAAAGCTATTAAGTACTTCTACCTTTTGCGACTTTAAAGCATCGAGCGCATTATCTGGGTATTTTTGCTCAATAGTTGATTGGTCGTCGTAAGTGGATGCCACTAACTTTTTTGGCTTAATATGACGATAAAGCGCATTTGAAAACGATAAATCGCCATCACCTACCGTAAGTATGTTCCAGTTTGGATTTAAATACATATTAGCGTGAAGATGTGTTTGGGTTTTCGGTCTCATCATTTTGCTGAGGTGCTTGATGCAACCTGTACATAGCTAAACGTGTTTTTAAACCCTCAATAGCAACCTGTTTTAAAATTAGGTTAAAGGTAATCAAAATAGCAAAAACAATGTGGATAGGACCATGGGTAAATCCTGCGTCAGGATCAAATATAGATAAGCCAAACAATACAAACAACACAACCATTAGTATTTCAATGAGTTGATTTGAATAAAAAGAAAGACGACCTTCGCTTTTATGATCTTTTTTTATGCTAATGGCACAAAAAAAAGGGATCACTTTTATTTTAAAAGCGGCGTTTTTTTCTACAAAATTCTCACCAAGGTCAGTAAGCTGTTGGCGCAATTGGTCTATCATGGGGTGTCCTCTCAATACAGTGCGCGGATGTTACCCTATTACAGACCAATGGTTAAGTAATGGCGTGTTATTTAGGGTAAATACTCATACCAATAATTAAGATATGACACACAAAAACCACAGATGTGAGCACAAAGCGCATTTTTTGGTAATCTTTGTGATAACCCTGCCAATGAATCGACACTTTCTCGAAAATCAGTACTAACCAAAAGCTCGCGCCTAACCAAGCAAGCATCCACTCAATCGGCAAAAATGATAAAAACGGTATAGGAATGACCGGCAGCACAGCTTTAATGGCATCGGCAAAGCTTTGTTGCCCTGCATGCCATAAATTACCTGCCATAAAAGCTAAAATAGCGATGCTGTAAAAACTAAAAAACTCTAAATTGACACTGTTACTGCCAAACATCAATGGCCAACCCACACAACCTAAAAACGGCAGCAAGCCCAAATAGCCTAGTTGAATGTGATTAACAAATTTTTCCATGGGTAAGCGCCTTAATCGAGTAGGTATTTCAACACTGCTAGTGTAACAAGGATAGATAGAGTTATCTTATAAAATTTATACAATGATTAAACGACCATGTTATTTATGACGATCACTCATTTTAATTAAAATAGTGTTTTTTGAAGCGCTAAGTTAGTGATTATTCGATTATTACCTATACTAATTGTGGGAATCACTAAATGGATGATTAGTATGGCTAACAATGTCACTCGACGTAAATTTTTAAGTACGCTAGCGGTCGGTGCTGCGACCTCTGCTGTCGCATTTAAAGCGCCGTATGTGTTTGCAAAAAAACCGGTTACGCTTAGAGTCATGGGAACGCATGTAACTTTACAAGAAGAGCTTAGAGTCCGCGCCATGCAAGAGCTCGGTATTAATATTGAATTTACCCCTATGGGGAGTGCGGCCGTTTTACAAAAAGCAGCAGCTGATCCCTCTTCATTTGATTTATATGAACAATGGTCTGACTCAATTAATATATTGTGGCAAGCCAATGCTATTCAACCAATTGAAGTAGAAAGACTAAAATATTGGCAGGAAATAAACCCACTAACCAAAACCGGTAAGTTAGTTCCCACAGCAAAATTGGGCGCAGGTGATGCGCCCAACAAAATTTTATATGTTCAACAAGATGGCTCACTTGGAAGCCAGGCCACTGATAACATAAGTTTTATGCCTTATGTTCACAATGTAGATTCATTTGGCTATAACACTAATTTTATACCTAAGGGTGTGGCTTACGAGACTGAGTCATGGGGCTGGCTGCTTGAAGAGAGTAACAAAGGTCATGTTGGTTTGGTGAATGCCCCCACCATAGGCATTTTCGATGCCGCATTGGCTGCCCAAGCACAAGGGCTGATGACTTTTAATAATATTGCAAATATGAGTGTTGCAGAAATAGACAAATTGTTTGCAATTTTAATTAATAAAAAGCAAGCAGGGCATTTCTCAGGGTTTTGGACATCGGTGCCACAATCTGTTGAGTTTATGCTAAAAAAACGCGTGCATATACAAAGTATATTTTCACCGGGGGTGAGCGCATGTAGAGCCCAAGGTTTACCAGTAGTCAATGCATCTCCTAAGGAGGGGTATCGAGCCTGGCATGGGGTGATGTGTCTCTCTGCTAATACGGTAGGGCATGTAAAAGACGCCGCTTACGAATACATGAACTGGTGGTTATCGGGCTGGCCTGGTGCATTTATTTCAAAGCAGGGTTATTACATTTCTAATCCAGAACGTAGCAAAGAAATAATCACCAAGCCCGAATGGGATTATTGGTATGATGGCAAAGAAGCGACTCAACCACTAGCGGGTACCGATGGCAAAAATATAATTTTGCCTGGGCAGATTCGCGATGGCGGCAGCTATGAAAAGCGCTTTTCGAATATTGCAGTGTGGAATACAGTGATGGATAACTACGATTACAGTTTAGATAAATGGTTTGAGCTACTAAACGCATAAGGGAATTGAATGCTAAAACAGTTACTTGGTTCTTTATCTATTAAAGTATTATCGTCACTGGCTATTTTTATTTTAATACAAATAATAGTTTACATTGTTATTAATGAGCGAACCGAAAAAATAGAGCAAGCTAGTAAAAATGTATTGAACATTAACGAGCTATCAGTTGTTGTATTTGAAATTAACAAAGATATTTTAGAAATTCAGCGAAATATTTCTGTTTATGACGTGTCGGGTAGCGAGGTTATTTTTGATAAAATAAAAAGCACTCATCAAAGTATTCAAGCGCGGCTAATTGAAGCGCAGCAGCGAACCCAGCAACCTGAGATTAAAAACTCATTAAGCGCAATGCAATCATTAGTTTTAAATTATGGCAAAAGTATCGATAGTCTTAAAAAACGATATGATGAAAAGTCTAAAATTATTGAGCAACAGCTACCAAATACTTACGAATTAGCATTGACTACCTCAGCAAGTAAAGATGAGGAAGCGTTGATGTTGCACAAAGATTTGTTGTTGTTTAAGTTAAAGGATCATTGGCATCACCTGTACCGTAATTCAATCCTATTTTTAACTCAACGTGATTACGCCAAACGCAGCCAAGTTAAACAGCGTTTAGAGTTAATTAAACAATTAACCAACAGTGACGCTACAAACAAAATGATTGGCCAAAACAAGGTCGCGCAATTAAATAGTTTAACGATTAAATTCGAGTCTTTGTTTGCCCAAGCCATACAAGCTAATAGAAACTATTTAACCTTAAGTAATATTGTTATTGCCGGTGATTCGGTTGAATTTTCAGCACTTGCCAAAAAGTTACAAGGAGATGCATTGTTGTTGCTTAGTGATAGTTCACAAACCAGTCAAGAGAGCATTAATGCCGCGCAAATTGTTATTCAAGTGTCGTTATTTTTGTCTGTTACCTTGTTTATTCTTTTTGCATTATTTTTTCACTTTCATATTATTAAAGCGATTAACAGGCTCACAGTTAGTTTTAGATCATTTTTAAATGGTGATTTCTCAGCAAACATAGCTGATATTACCCGTGAAGACGAAATAGGGGTTTTAGCCCAAGCAGCAAATAAATTTAGAGTGCTAAACGAGAGCCTAGTTGAAGCAAAAAAAGCGGCAGAGGAAACATCCCGAATAAAATCTGAATTTTTAGCTAATATGAGCCATGAAATACGTACCCCTATGAATGGTATTTTAGGCATGGTGCAACTAGTGAGTAATACTGAGTTAGATGCTAAACAAAAACGCATGATTGAGGTTATTAGCTCTTCAGGTAATAGTTTATTGGTGATCCTTAATGACATTCTCGATTTAAGTAAACTAGATGCCGATAAAATGCTACTTGAAAACAGAGAGTTTAAATTGAGTGCATTGTTGTATGAGCTGGAGCAAATTTTTAAATCGCAAGCCGACCATAAAAGTCTCGAGTTTAATATAGTAAAAGAAAAAGTAGACTCTGTTGATTTGGTTAAAGGCGATGAAACCCGTTTAAAACAAGTACTAATGAACTTATTGGGGAATGCTTTTAAATTCACAGAGTCTGGAACAGTAACCTTGTCTGTTGACTTAAAAGAGAAAAGTAATAATGAAGTGACGTTGCTATTTAGCATTATCGATAGTGGTATAGGTATTTCACAACACAGTATAAAAACGTTATTTGATGCTTTTACCCAAGCTGATACATCAACAACACGCCGGTTTGGTGGTACAGGACTTGGGTTAACTATTTCAAGCAAAATATTAGACTTAATGGGCAGCAATTTACAAGTAGAAAGTGAATTGGATAAAGGGTCGACATTTTATTTTCAGCTGACGTTTAGCACTCCATCACTAAATACAAGCGAAAAACAACCAGCACCATTTCCCGATGTAACTATTAAAAATAAAGATGTGCGAATATTAATTGCCGAAGATAATCCGGTAAATCAAATCGTGCTAGAAAGCTTTTTAAAAGCAATGGGTATTAAACATATTACTATGGCAGATAATGGTGAAATAGCGCTTGAGCTATGTACTAAGCAACAATTTGATTTAATTATGATGGATATTCAAATGCCGTTAATGGGCGGGCTTTTGGCAACTAAACATATTAGGGAACTAGCCAATTACCACGATGTGCCAATTATTGCCGTTACTGCAAACATCACTGAAAAAGACGAGCCTGAGTACGTGGCAGCGGGTATAACTAACACTATAAACAAGCCTGTAGAATTCAATAGTTTAAAAGTTATAATTGACCAGTATAGCGAGTAAGAATAAACATCCTATGTGCTTTTATATTTTTTGGGGTAGTGGTTAGCAATACATATTTTCAGTGGTTTATTCATTATCACCACTAAAAAGCTAACTACTGGGTTGTATCTCTAAGTAGCTGTTAATGGTTGACTCGAGTTTTTTGTAGCTAGTTTGAATGAGCTCTAATTTATTCTTCATACTGCCCATGGCATTTTCACTGGCCATTACTTCTAACTCATCAAATAATTTATGTAAATTAGCTGCACCTACATCACCCGATGAGCCTTTCAAGCTATGACTTAGTTTTGATATTTGCGATAAATTATTGTTATTTATTGCATCCTCAAGTTCTTCTAGTTTGACTGGTGTACTCTGAAGGTATAATTCACATACTTTTATAAGCAGATTTTCATTATTTAATAACCGGGATAACGCGTTATCTTTATCCCAATCAGGTAAACTTTGACTATCTAAAGTATCAGGAATTGGTTTATTAAATTCGTTAAGCTGATTATTTTCCAATAGAGCTTCTTTCATAAAAGTTGAAGACAACCACTTTGTAGCCGTTGCAACTAATACCTCTGCAGAGATAGGTTTAGTGATGTAATCACTCATTCCGGCATCTAGGCATTTTTGTCTTTCACCCATCATTGCATTAGCGGTCATAGCGACTATGGGAATATTGATATTTTGAGGCGTTGCTTCACCAGCCCTTATTTTTTTTGCTGCATCATAACCATTCAATATTGGCATTTGGCAGTCCATAAATACACAGTGGTATTGATGATTATTGGCCACCGAGTTAACAAGTTTTTCTATTGCTTGTTGGCCATTTGACGCGGTATCTATCTCTAATGATAGGCATGATAAAATGCCCGCGGCTACTTCTATATTTATGTCGTTATCATCAACGATAAGAACATGCGCCCCTTTAAAGTCAGAATTATCAGTTTTAACTGAGTCAGATTCACGGCGTTTATTAATGCTATTTTCACTTATTTTATTTTCAATGCTGCGCTCATCGGCTACTGTTTTTAAAAACTCTGAAATAAGTATTGGCTTAGAAAGTAAGCTGGCTTGCATGTGTCTAGTTTTAATTTGCGGATAACCGCGATTTGCTAATAAAATAACTTTAATTGCATGATGATTAGCAATAGATGACCACATTTCATCTAAACGTTTTAATAATGTGTCGTCTTGTTCAATAAGTATAAAGTCAGGTAAAGACACGTTTTCTATATCATCTGATAAAAGAGATTGTTGTAACTGTTCAGATGAAAAGCTGTTTCCAGAAAAAGCGGCTATTAAATTATTTATGCTGTCGGCTAGCTCGTTATTTTTAGTCACAATAGCAAAGCTTTTGTTTTTTAATCGTGGGGTAAAACTATAATGAGTTGTATCAGCATTGCTCAGTGTTAGTTTTATGTGAAAACTACTACCTAGTGACTTTTCTGACTCAAAGCTAATTTCTCCGCCTAGCAGGTTACAAAGCTGTCTGCATATAGAAAGCCCCAGCCCTGTTCCACCAAATTTAGATGCCACGCTTTTGTCTTCTTGAGAAAAGGCGGTAAATAATTTGCTCTGGTTTTCTTGTGCAATGCCTACACCGCTATCGGTAACATTTACATGAACAGTCACATTATCATTGCTTGTTTGCTCGCAATAAGCGGTGACCTTTATAAACCCAGTTTCAGTAAATTTAATCGCATTATTTACTAAGTTAGTCAGGATTTGTGAAAAACGATGGGGGTCAGTTTTAATCGTTTTACATTTTAAATTAACAACATCTAAAACAAATTCGAGACCTTTCTCCTGAGCTTTAACAGCCATACTGCCACAAACGCTTTCGATTAATTTTATTAAATTAAACTCTTTAAAGTTCAACTCAAGTTTACCTGCTTCTATTTTAGATAAATCCAAAATATCATTTATTAATACAGATAAAGCACTCACACTTACTTCGGTCATTTCTAAATAGTTTTTTTGTGTTTCACTTAATGGCTCTTTTTTTATTAAGTTTAAAGTACCCACTATGCCATTAAGTGGAGTACGCATTTCATGGCTTATATTAGAAATAAACGCGCTTTTTACTTCACTGGCTTGTTTGAGCTCTTTTGTGCGGATGGCTACTTTATTTTCAAGCTCATGATTTACTTTTATTATTTCATTCTCAATGGTGCGCTCTTTGGTTACATCTCTGGCTATTATTGCAATACCAATAAACATTCCAAATTGATCGATAATGGCTGATAAAGAGAGTGAAAAGTAGCGTTTAGTAGAGCCGTTACTGATACTAGCGTTTTGCTTAAATTGACGAGTACCATCAGTGAACTTTTCAATTATCTCGTTAAAATTTAGCTGATCTATTATTTTTAAATCATTAATTGATTTTCCAATTGCTTCTAACTCTCCAAGCTTAAACATCAGAGCTGCGGCATTATTCCAACTAGAGACAATACCGTTATTGGTAATGCCAATTACCGCATCAGATGAGCCGGTTATAATTGCCTCAGATTGTGCGCGCGCATTTGCAAGCTCTTGGCTTTTGCGAAGACTACGATTGAAAAATGCGAGAATGATAGTTAATACAACAACCAAAATAAGTAAAAAGGCGTAGAGCTTTGTTCTACGTTCCATTTCAATATTTCTAATATGCTCAACAGGCGCTAAAACGTGACTAGATAAAAAGTTTTGTTTTTCACCCAGCGCTAAAGTGATTTTTTTTCTTGCGGTGTAATAACTTGTTTGCGCATTGCTTTTTGGTTTTATAAGCGACAATGAGCTATCAGCAACGGGGTTAAAAGTGTAATTATTATTGATGCTAATATCACTGTTTAGGTCTTTACCAAAGGTGAAATCTTTATTTGGGTGTGAGAGAAAATAGCCGTTACTGTCAGTTAAAGCGATTTCAAATGGTGAATTAATACTGTTGCTAATAATGCTTATTAAGTTATTAGCATTCACGTTAATTATGATAAAGCCAAATCTATTTTGATTTTCATCAAAAATTGGCATAGATAGCCTCAGCATCGGGCGATAAGGAAACTCTATTTTACCATACTCTCTATTCAACGAAATTTCAGACAGATACATTTCGCCATCAGAGAGGTTACTACTGGCCGTAAAGTACTCTTGCGCTCCTTTATTTTGGAGTCTATTTAAACCTATAACCTCTACTGCGCCCTGAACGCGATCAACCCTTACAAGTTCTTGTCCTTTTTTGTTGGTACTGATGATTCTTAGCTGCTCGTAATCTGGGTTATTTTTTAAAAACGCTGCAAATATAATTTCAAGCCTTGTTTTCCATTGAGCATAGGTGGTGTTTTCTAGTGGGTCTACACCTTTGTGATTTGATGCCCTGGCTAAACCTTTGATTGGAGGGGTTGCGTGTAAAAAACGAATATCTCGACGGTAGTTTTCGATAACCTCTTGTGTTTGTGAATTAATAGATTGGTTTTTGTCTATTATTTCTAGTTCTACAGAGCCAAGTACTGAGCGCGATAAACTTGCTTCATTAATAATAATGGCTACAACAATTAAGGTAATTATGGCGGATAAAGAAATAGGGAATAAAAGGGTGTAATTACTTACCTGACGAATTATCCTTTTTTTAAGATTTATTGGCATCCATTACTCCAATTAAAAACAAGCCATTATTTAATTATAATTAAACCTAGAGAACTATAGGTAATTTATCAAGTTTGAGCTTAATAATAAGAAAAAATAAGAAAAAAGCTTAAACTATTAAAAAGGAGTTTTGGTTTTATTGGCTTATGTTTACTGCAGATGATTATAGACATCTTGTAGCTAACACAATAAATTTAATATTGTTAGTATGTATTTTAGGTAATTAATGGACGTTTAGGTTAACTCAGCTAGACTTTAATCGCATTTGTTTAATTTTTTTATGGGACTTTATTGTGTTAACCACTATAGATCAAAGCTTTGCGCATCGAGTGCTTATTGTTGATGATGAGCCTTCTAGTTTAATGATTCTAGAGGGGGCTTTATCAGATATCGCAGAAGTTATATGCAGCGATACTGGTTTTGGTGCGATTGAAAAAGCACAGCAGTTTTTACCTGAAATTATTTTATTAGATATTGAATTACCAGATATTAGTGGGTTAGAAGTGTGTAGACGCTTAAAAAACAATCCCAAAACCAGTGGTGTAACGGTAATATTTATTACCTCTCATAATGAAAGTAAGTTTGAGCATTTGTCTTTGGAGCTGGGTGGGATTGACTACATACAAAAGCCAGTCGATCTTAAGGTGTGCCGTTTACGCGTTGGCAACCATTTAAAACTAAAAACACAAGAGCAACAATTAAAGCATTCTCAGCGGTTACTTGCTATTGAATCTGAAAGATTGCGGGTTACGCTCAACTCGATTGGCGACGCTGTTATAGCAACTGACAAAGACGAAAAAATAACGTTTATGAACCCGATTGCAGAAATGATGACCGGCTGGGTGATGCATGAAGCTGTTGGTAATTATATTTCAGAGGTTATGCAACTACGGGATGCAACCACAAAGCATAAAAGTCTTAATCCAATTTCTATTGCTTTAAAGGAGCAGCGAAGAGTAGCTATGGCGCTTAATTGCCAATTAACGAGCTTAAATGGCAGAATTCATCGGGTTGAGGATTCTGCCTCTCCTATTAGGGATGAAAAAGGTAATATTATTGGCGCGATTATAGTTTTTCATGATGTGAGCGAGTCAATTGCGATGGCCGTTAAAATGAGTCATTTAGCAAACCATGACCAATTAACCGATTTACCCAACCGAATTTTATTACATGATCGCGTTGCGCATGCCTGTCAGGTATCTGTGCGTAATGGTTTTTTTGTGGCATTAATGCTAATTGATATTGATCATTTTAAATATTTAAATGATACCGAGGGACACCATGTTGGCGACCAAATCATAAAACTGGTTGCTAAACGCCTTGAATCTATTGTTGATTTAAATACGACCTTAGCCCGAGTTGGCGGGGATGAATTTGTATTATTGCTCCCCGATATTAAATCGGCGTGTCATGTCGATGCTGTTGCATCTGATATTTTGTATGCAATGCATCAACCTTTTCGTGTCGATGGAAGAGAGTTTAATTTAACTATAAGCGTGGGAATTAGTATTAATCCAACTGATTCTGATTCTGCCGAATTAATGATGTCGCATGCTGATGCAGCAATGTATAAAGCCAAAGAGCACGGTAGAGATAGATTTTGTTATTTTTCAGATGACTTAGAACATGAGTTTCATCAACGTCAAAATATAGATAAGCTTTTGAGAAATGCACTTGAAAAAGACACGTTGGAAGTTCACTTTCAGCCCAAGCTTTGCCTAAAAAATAAATTAATTATAGGCGCTGAGGCGTTAGTAAGGTTAAGAGATGAGGAGGGCGGTTTTATATCGCCGTTACACTTTATTCCACTAGCCGAAGAGACAGGCTTAATAAATAAGTTGGGTCATAGCGTTTTAAAACAAAGCTGCAGAGCTGCTAAACGCTGGCTAGATAAAGGTCATCCAATTAAAGTTGCTGTTAATGTGGCGGCTAAACAATTTACAGATCCTAAATTTATAGAAAGCGTAGCGCAAATACTTGAGGATACTGAGCTTCCTAGTGGTTACCTTGAGTTAGAAGTGACAGAAAGCGCTTTAATGAGTGATTTTGATGAAACAAGTAGAATATTAAACGGGCTTTCAAACCTTGGTTTGAGCATAGCGATAGATGACTTTGGAACGGGCTATTCGAGTCTATCGTATTTAAAACTATTCCCTGTTGATGTATTAAAGATTGACCAGTCATTTGTTAAAGATATGGTTGATGATAAGCAAAGCCTAGATATAGTGAAAGCAATTACCCATTTAGCACACTCACTTAATTTAAAGATTGTTGGTGAAGGCATTGAAACTCAAGCACAGCTCGATACACTTATTTCGCTTGAGTGTGAAGAAGGGCAAGGATTTTTGTTTAGCAAAGCTTTACCTGAAAACGAATTTGAAAATCTCATTTTCTGATGGTGTAACTAGTATTTTTAAGTTTAAGATAGCTCACATTCAATTATTGTAACTTCTTATCTCCATCAATCTTAAAAATCGATTGTTTTAATCTAAACAATCAATTTTATTTAATTTCTCAATGGCCTTATTGTATTAATCAAGCCAACGCACAAGGCGTTAACTTTTTTAAATACACTAAACATAAATGAGGAATACTATGAGCACTTCATTGATTAACACAAAATTACAACCTTTCAATGCAACAGCTTACCACAATGGTGACTTTGTAGAACTCACTGAAAAAGACGTATTAGGTAAGTGGTCTATCTTTTTCTTTTACCCTGCAGATTTTACATTTGTATGCCCAACTGAGTTAGGTGACCTTGCAGATCATTACGCACAGTTACAAGAAATGGGCGTAGAGGTTTACTCGGTATCAACAGATACACACTTTACGCACAAAGCTTGGCATGACACGTCAGACACAATCGGTAAAATCACTTACCCAATGATTGGCGACCCAACAGGACGCATTACACGTAACTTTGGTGTAATGATTGAAGATGATGGTTTAGCACTTCGCGGTACATTTGTAATGAACCCAGAGGGCGAAATCAAAGTTGTTGAAACGCATGATTTAGGTATTGGTCGTAGTGCTAAAGAACTTGTTCGTAAAGTACAAGCTGCACAATACATTGCCACTCATGACGGTGAAGTATGTCCTGCATCTTGGCAGCCAGGTGAAGACACATTAGCGCCTTCACTAGACCTAGTTGGTAAGATTTAAACTTTACCTTCACTAAATTTAGAGTAGAACATGACTCTAATACCAGTGAGCCTACATGGCTCTCTGGGCACTCTCCCACGCCATCATTCTTTTCTAAAATTCGCACATGCACTGATGGCATGGGGGTTCTGCTGTTTTATTTTTCCGTAAGGGGCTAAGCCATGTTAGACAACAACATAAAGAACCAATTAAAAAGCCATTTTGAATCGCTGACTCAGCCTGTTGAGCTGCTTATCGCCTTGGATGACAGCAAAAAGTCAACAGAAGTAGAAAGTTTAGCGAATGATTTAGCATCACTAAGCGATAAGTTTAGTGTGAGTAACAATCCAGATTCTACGGCACGCAGACCTTCAATGGTGGTGCATTCGCCACAAAAAAATACTCATATTACCTTTGCAGGGGTACCTATGGGTCATGAATTTACTAGTTTAGTACTTGCGCTATTGCACACAGGCGGACACCCAAGTAAAGCCAGCCAAGATGATATTGAGCAAATACAATCACTTGATCAAGAACTAAACTTTGAAGTGTATATCAGTTTGAGTTGCCAAACCTGTCCGCAAGTGGTTCAAGCGCTCAATACAATGGCTGCTACAAATAGCAAAATATCTGCCACTATGATTGATGGTGCTCTGTTTCAAGATGAAGTAGAGCAAAGAAATATATTGGCTGTACCCGCTGTTTACTTAAATGGTGAACCTTTTAGCCAAGGGGCAATGAGCCTAACAGATATTCTAAATAAAGTTGATAGCAAAGGTGCACAGCGCCAAGCCAAAGCATTGAATGAAAAATCAGTGTTTGATGTGCTCGTAGTTGGCGGCGGCCCTGCGGGCGCATCAGCGGCAATTTATTCAGCACGTAAAGGGTTAAATACGGGGGTAGTTGCCGATCGATTTGGTGGGCAGGTAGCTGACACATTGGCTATTGAAAACTTTATTTCAGTAAAAGCAACCGAAGGGCCAAAAATGGTGGCCCAGCTTGAAGAGCATGTTAAAGAATACGATGTTGATGTAATGCACAACCAACGCGCTACAAACCTTCAAAAAGGCAGTGATGGCTATGACATTACTTTAGAAAATGGCGCAGTATTACAAGCAAAATCACTTGTGCTAGCAACCGGTGCGCGCTGGCGTGAAATGAACGTACCTGGCGAGCAGCAATATAAAGGCCATGGGGTTGCATACTGTCCGCATTGTGATGGCCCATTGTTTAAAGGCAAACCTGTTGCTGTAATAGGTGGCGGTAATTCAGGTATTGAGGCGGCTATTGATTTAGCTAACATAGTAGAGCATGTAACGGTGCTTGAATTTGCCGATACGTTACGTGCCGACGAAGTGCTTATTCGTAAAGCTAATAGCTTAAAAAACATTACTATTATTAAAAATGCACAAACCACTGAAGTACTCGGTGATGGTAATAAAGTGACAGGCTTGAATTATTCCGATCGTGTTTCTGGAGAAAGTAAGGAGCTAGCTTTAGCCGGTATATTTGTACAAATTGGTTTGATACCAAACACCGAATGGTTAAAAGAGAGTGACCTTGAGCTTAGTCAATTTGGTGAAATACTCATTGATGCCAAAGGTGCAACGTCGTTACCAGGTATATACGGTGCGGGCGATGCGACCAATACGCCATTTAAGCAAATTATTATTGCTATGGGCGCCGGCGCAACTGCGAGCTTAGGAGCTTTTGACTATTTAATTCGCCAAACACCCGATGCAGAGCAAAACGCTGCTTAATAGTTTTAGCGTAAAGACTCTTGATAAAACAGCTCTCACCCATAGCTGTTTGTTCACCCAAGCCGCCCTCTCCAAAGGCGGCTTTTTTGTGTGCTATTTAAGTCGGGTAATACCCACTAAAATACATACTGCCCCGCCAATAAAGCCTAGCCATGCTTCTACAGGGGTTTCGCCATTCAATGCACGAGTAACTTGTGAAGATGCAGAATCGTAAACATCATAACCCCACATACCAAGTGCTACGCCAATAACAATAAGTACAATACCAATGATTTTATTTGTCATAATGATCCTTTGTGTTTTTAGTACAAGTTAATCTGGGAGACACTCGTTGTTATAATGTGGCTACGCCCAGTCTTTTTAGTGTATTTGTAATTGCTTCTTCTATCGCTGGAAGCTTAAACGGTTTGGCTATAAACATATCCATACCCGCTTGCTGACAGTTTAGTTTATCTTGTGAGGAAGCATTAGCAGTTAACGCTACAATATAGGTTTGTTGCGGGTCACAAATACCTTGTGCTTTTAGTTGCCTAGTGGCCTCGAAACCATCCATGATAGGCATGATGCAATCCATAAAAATAAGGTCAAAATGCTTTTGCTTGCATTTTAACAGGGCATCTTGGCCGTCTATAGCAAAGTCTGATTTTATATTAAACTTATCCAGTGCCGCTTCTAATACAAGCCGGTTTATTTCGTTATCATCTACCACTAAAACCGATAGCTTATTACTATGACTATTAATAGATTTAAGGCTAGGTGTTTGTGTTTGTTGTTTACCAAGCTCAATTGGGATAGTTAAGGTAAAACACGTGCCCACGTTAACCTCACTGGTTACCTCAATTTTGCCATTCATAAAACCAACGAGTTCTTTAACTATGGCTAAGCCTAACCCAGTGCCACCTTTATTGTTGTTAGCATCAACCTCTTGGGTAAAAGGCTTAAATAATGAGTTTAAATACGCCTCGCTCATACCGCGACCCGTGTCGGTTATTTTAATGGTGAGTAAAGGGTGCTTTGTATCTACTGCTAATTGCGATTCAAGAGAAACAGATCCATGCTCTGTAAATTTTAACGCGTTACTCAGTAAATTAGAGACAATCTGACTTAATCGAGAGGTGTCACAATATACCCAAACATCATTAGGAATGAGGTTAGTGGCTCGTAGTTCAATGTTTTTATTGCTAAACAATACCGAATATAAAGAAACCAAATCGGTAAATACCGTTTTAAGTAGGGAGTGGTGAGGTTCCAGTTTTAATTCACCATGATTTATTTTTGAAAAGTCGAGCACTTCATTGATAATATTCAATAAAATATCAGCACTTCGCAGGGCGACTTTAATTTTTTCCGCCCGCTTGTCATAATCGTGTTCATCAATGAGTGTTGCTAACATACCCGTGATGCCATTTAGCGGAGTGCGTAGCTCATGACTAATTTTTGCAAACAGCATACTTCTATCTTTGAGTAGCTGTTCAGCAAGCGCTTTTTTTTGTTTTAACTCTTCGCGTAACTTTACGGATTCAGTTATATCTTGAAAAGTACCAAATAACCGCACACATTGGCCGTTGTTAAACTCGGCCTCACCAAAGGTTGAAACCCAAATGTTCTGTTGCTTAGCGGTAATTATTTCCAGCTCTAAGTGCCATTTTTCCCCTTTAGATACCGCATTTTCTACCGCTTTATTAATACTATCTCGGCTTTTGCCCGCTTTATAAAATTCAATGGCTGTTTCTATATTTGGAGTATAGCCTTCTTCGGCTTGATGAATGCGTCGAGTTTGTTCACTCCAAAACAGGGTGTTATTAACAAGATCGACTTCCCATGTGCCTATATTTGCAACACTTTCAAGCTTTAGTAAAGTGTCACTATTTTTAATGAGGTTAATTTTATCCTGATTACGTGCAAATTCTGAGCCTAACCACTGCGCTAATAATTCAATATAATCATAAGCTTCATCGCTAAAAGGAGCACATTCTTGCGCTGATGAAAAGTTAACAGTGCCAAATACCTCTTGGCCTATTCGTATAGGCGCACCAATGTACGCTTCTAATTGGAAATTAATATAGCAAGGGTGATTTGCAATCCTACTTTGCGACGCATTATGAAATGCCAATGCAGAGTTGGCCGACAAGGTATGCGTGCAATAGGTGCCGTTTAACTCAAACTCAGTACCAATAGCAAGAGAATTGTCAGGGGTAATGGCATGTAAAACAGTGTAAGAATTATTTTTCACGCGGCTGATAATAGCTAAGTCGAGTTGAAAAACATCGAGCCCAAAAGCAAGTAAGTCTGCAATTTTTTGATCAAAGCTTAGCTGCTGATCTGAGACTATATTATGAAAGCATCGAAGAAAATTCACA
Source organism: Pseudoalteromonas sp. S1612 (assembly GCF_005887175.1). GTDB lineage: Bacteria > Pseudomonadota > Gammaproteobacteria > Enterobacterales > Alteromonadaceae > Pseudoalteromonas > Pseudoalteromonas undina. The sequence continues at coordinate 71,850 of NZ_PNDH01000032.1, forward strand.
AAAACCCTTAATTTATTTGGTGTGTAGACAAAATTTAATGCAAAAAACACGCCTAAATTTAATCTGTTTTTTGCAATACGATGGCGAACACATCGTTCTTTATTACATTACCCCGTTGGTTTAAAAATTAATAGCTGGAGTAAGCTGTAAATTCAAAGGTTATATCAATGTATACTTCTTATAGGTTGATTTTATAGCTTATGATCATTCCTTAGCAAATCGAGAGTTATTCAAGTAGGTTTTAGCTTCACTTATGCCCATTTGATAGCCTGAATTGAGTATAGCCCGATTTTTAGTGGTGCGACCGACTTTAAACCCCATTGGAGGTGCGATAATATTTACTTTACAATCAGGTGGAGCATTATGCAAAAAATCAATACTGTCATTATAGTTTTTAGAACGCTGAATAGTGGCCTGTGCAAGTGCAGGAGTATCTTTATAGAGTTGTTTAGTTAACCACGGTACTTTGTTATCTTTTTTACGATAGCCTAAAGGTTGAGAAAGGATAACCGTTATTTCTGATGCCCCCATTTCATAAGCTTTTTTTACCTGAATAGAGTCGGCAACGCCACCATCGGTCATGGCCATGCCATTTATTTTTGGATAATCCCGATAAGCTATGGGTATAGCGCAAGAGGCTTTTAATTGCTCTACCATTTCGCTGCCTGTTGCTTGTAAATAATGAGCTTGCCCAGACTCGATTGCCGTTGCAACAATATAAAAGTCGTGAGGGGATTGAGAGAATTCGTCGGTATTTAAAGGAATTTCACGTATGGTCTCTTGCCAAAGCCAGTCCAAATCAAACAAATGGCCGCCTTTAACAAATCGGGAAAGGTTAATAAATTCAGGCCTACAGGAATAATCAGTAATCACTTTGTAGTTTCGAGTTGCTTGCTTACATAGATAAGCCGCGACGTTCGTTGCTCCAGCAGATACACCAAAATAGCTGGTAAAAGGTTGATATTGTTGTGCTAAAAACTCATCTAGCACGCCAGCTGCAAAAATACCGCGCATGGCACCACCCTCTACCACTAATGCATGTTGGCTATTGCTCATATTAACTTCCTTCCTTTGACAATACACTTATGCTACCAAGTGTGCCCTAACTGTGCGAGCAACTTTTTGCTTTGATTCGGGACTTGTTTTAATTATTAGTTAGGATAAGAAAATATCAAAGGTTGCAGGGAATAGAAGCGATAACTTGTTCTTAAAAATTAATATATACGTTATTCAAAAGAACATATTTGATTTCTGCCTGCTTTTTTAGCTTTGTATAAAGCAATGTCGGCATTTTTTATTATCGTTTGCATATTAGTATTAGCGTTTGGGTAAGTGGTAAAATACCCAAAGCTCATTGTGATATGAGGAGTAACAGAAGAAAATTCATGGGGAATATTTAATGCTTTAATTTTTTGCTGTATTAGTACAGCAAACTTTTGGCATTGTTCTTTATTAGAGGCCGGCAAAATAATTGTAAATTCTTCGCCTCCATACCGAGCCACTATATCACCTTCACGTTTACATACGCTTTTTAAAGCGCGCGCCACTTGTTTTAATGTGTCATCACCTTTTTGGTGACCATAGTTATCGTTATAACGTTTAAAGAAATCGATGTCACACATAATCAAACTAATAGGCTGATTATGTCTTGCACAACGTTTAATTTCACTGTTGAGTGTGCTATCGAAAAAGCGACGGTTTGCAATATCAGTAAGTGCATCGGTATTCGCTAATTTATTGAGTTTAGTATTTGCGTTAATTAATTGCTGTTGGGTTAACTGCAGCTTTTTTTTATAGTTAATATTCTTGAGGGCGTTATTGATGATTTCACCTACGAGCTTTATTCTAATCAAATCAATTTTGCTCCAATGGCGCTTAGTTTTTACGCAATCACAGCCGATGAAGCCTACCAGTTCTTCATCGAAACGAAGGCCTATGCATAAAACCGACTGAATGCTTTGCTCTTTAAACTCTGCTTTTTCAGCGTCAGCTTTAGTAGGTAATAGCTCAATATCATTTACTTGAAATAGATGGTTCTCATTCATCACTTCAAAAAAATAGGGGAGTTCAACCTTTGGTATGTTTTGCAGTCTGTCTTTGCAAGCAACAATACCCTTATTAACCCATTCGTGAGTATTAGTAATAGTTTCGTTGTCGGTGTTAAATTCAAATAAATAACTGCGGTCAGCCTTTAATACGGTGCCAATGGCTTTGAGGGCAAAGTTAATTTGTTGGTCTATATTATCGTTTTGTATATCAATAAGTTTGGTAGAGATTTTAGAGATAATATGATCAAAGTTGTATTGTTCTGTGAGTGTATGATTTTGCTCTAAAGTGAGCATAGATATAGAGCCATCAATTATAGAATGATCAATATTTAACAGTTGTAAAGTGGATTCAGAATCTAATAAAACGGTTGTTATATTAGAAGAAAATAACTGCTCAATACTGACAATTTCATCATTACTAAAGTCGCGCAACACAACATTGCTAAAAGCACCTTTTTTAACAGCACTTTCATCCTCTATTTTGAGTAACGTTTTGGCATGCTGATTTAATGTGTAGTTTTGGTTTTTATCATCATAAACAATTACGGCTAAATTAATAAGATTAAAAACCTGCCAAATTGTATTGTTTGAGTCATGGCTCACTGGTTTCTCCGCATTAAAATATGAAAACTACCCATATTTATGAATTAATTATTATTTTTGTATCCGCTTAGTTATTTTTAGTACAGTTTTTTGTATTTTACTAAGTTTTTAGTGCGTTTATTTGGCCTACGTATTACAATTGTGATTGTATATCATTACGTATTTCCCAATTTGCTTTATTTCATGAGCTTACTTCGTTTTCAGTAAAGGCCTTTTATATTTCATGACAGAAATAACTACACATCACGCCTCCCGTCGCCGTCTATTAATTGCACTTGCAATTACCTGTTCGTTTATGGTTATTCAGCTTATAGGTGCTTATTATGCTAACTCACTGGCTGTTCTTGCTGATGCCGGCCACTTATTTGTTCATAACAGTTCGCTATTCATAGCACTTATTGCCTCAAGCTTCGCTATTCATCTGGCTAAAACTTACAACGACGGTCACCAAAAAGCTGAATTAATCGGCGGTCTGATCAACGGAATTCTCTATCTAGCCATTAGTTTACTTATTTTGTATGAGGGAGCTGAGCGCTTTTTGGACCACAAAGGTGGACATGAGCTGATCATAAATAGTTATTTAATGTCGGTGATTGCAGCTATCGGTTTTTTATTTCATGGTGCGGCAGCGTGGGTGCTGTATAAAGGCCGTAAGGCTAGTATTAATGTGTATGCGGTATTTTTACATTCGTTTTTTGATTTAATCTCGACTGTTTCCACTTTTGTTGCCGGTGTTCTTATTTATATTACGGGCTGGAATGTGATTGATATTTTATCGAGTATGTTAATTGCATCATTTGTACTATTTACGGGAATTAAGGTGATAATTAGTTGTATTAAAGGGCTACGTTCAAATAAAGCAAAATTGCCAGAAGTCCAAGATATCGAAACAGAAATAACCAGCATGGAGCATGTTGCAAATGTGCATAACGTTACCGTTGTTCGTAAGAATAAAAAAGTGATAGTAGGTGCTCACGTAGTGTTAAAGCAACATTGCACTATAGAAAAGCATGATGAAGAATGTCGTTTAAAAGTAATCAAACTACTTGCAGATAAATTTAATGTTCGTAACAGTGTGCTACAAATCGAAAGCTATGAATGCAAGCACATACATTAAAAATTTTAACCTAAAAGCGACTTGGTTAAGTCGCTTCTTTACCATAGCTTTAGATTAAATCAATAATCTTCTCAAAGCATGCAGGGCTCATTAGGTCGCTGGCACTCATAGGACGTGCGAAGTAGTAGCCCTGTAGCTTATGACAACCTATGTTCGTTAAAAAGTCTAGTTGCTCCCGCGTCTCTACCCCTTCAGCAATACAATATAGCTCTAAGTTTTCAGCAAGCGAGTAAATTGTTTTAATAATCGATTCGTCACCTTTATCTATGCCGATACTATTTACAAAACTTTGGTCAATTTTTATTACGTTAATTGGAAATTGGCTCAAATAAGTGAGTGATGAATAGCCAGTACCAAAATCATCTAGAAACAGCTTAAACCCTGCAGCTTGAAGACTTTTAAGTTGTTTAGCTGCTTTGTGCTTATCTTCTAACAGCGTGTTTTCTGTAATTTCAAGACGTATTTGCTGTGGCTTGATATTGGCTTTTTCAAGTATAGCGCTTAGTCGCTGGGTTATATTAGCCTTTAAAATATGTTTTGGTGATACATTTAACGAAATATAAAACAGTGGGTTAACGCTAAGAACAGGCGCAAGCTCTGTAATTGCACGTTGCAATGCTTGCTCTGTAAGCATATCAATTAAGCCAGTTTCTTCTGCTACCGGTATAAATAAAGCCGGAGAGATTAGTTTTCCTTGGTTTTCCCAGCGCATCAATAATTCAACACCACTTATTGTTTTATCTTTTGTATTAACTACTGGCTGGTAATGGTTAAAAAATTGGTTATCTTTTGCGGCATCTTTTAAGTCATTTTCAAGGATAAGCTTTTGTTTGATTTGCTCATTCATTTTTTCATTAAAGAACTGAAATCCATTTCGACCTGCTTGTTTTGCATGCATCATAGCGATATCTGCATTACGTATTAAGGCATCTGTTGAGTTTGCATCATGGGGGTACAAGGCAATACCAATACTGGCAGATATATTAATAGAAAAGTCTTCAATAATAACTTTACTTGCCAGCTCACTACTCATTTCGTTAAGTGTATGCTGCAGTGAAGACATAGAGGTAATGTTCTCGATTAATACTAAAAATTCATCACCACTTTGACGGCCAAAGGTCGCATGGTCGCCCAGATATAAGCCAACTCGCTCGGTAATGTTGCACAGTAATTTATCGCCCACGGCATGTCCAAACGAATCATTTACAGGTTTGAACTTATCTAAATCTATAAATATAACCGCACATTGCAAGTCGTTTTTAGCGGCTTTTGTAATGGCATTTTCAATTTTTTGATTCATTAAACTACGATTAGGTAGCCCGGTTAACGCATCATAGTTGGCCAAATAACGTAGCTCATTCTCAGCACGCTTTTGTTCGGTTAAATCTGTTATAACAATAACATAATAGCCAACTTTACCTTCTTCATTAGCGACAGCTGTGGCACTTAAATGAATAGGATGCTGCTGTGCTTTTGTAGTATTAACATAGGCATTTGTTCGCCAATTCTCTTTGGGTTGCAGTGCCTTTAATGTGGCTGCAAATTCTTTACATTTGGTTTGCCCAATGGCTTTGATAAATAGCTCTGAGGTAACAGCTCCCTCATCACCATCATCAGAAAATACCTCCATAAAGCTATTATTAGCTGAAAAAGGCATTAGATTTTCGTCTAGGATAAGTAAAAAGTCATTGATTTGGCTAAATGCTTCACCGAGTATTTTTGCTTGCTGTTCGTTTGCTAACTGCTCAGTAATATTAGTAAAAATACCAGATACATACTCAGGCTTTTTAGTGTCTTGATTATAAATAATTTGCCCTAAGTCATGAAACCACAACCAATGACCATCTTTGTGGCGTAACCGGTAAGTCGCTTGCCAGTCTTGCGACTGAGTCTGTTTTATAAATGTATCCCACTTGCTTTGTATTCTGCGGCGCTCATCAGGATGCATAATATTAAAAAAGCTTTGTATATCAATGCGCTCAGGCAAGTCTTCAAAGCCTAACTCCATACCTCTAGCTGTGTTTACAGTATTGTCTGCAAAGCTATAGTTCCAAACACCACTTTTATTGCTTTTTAGTGCGAGCTCAGTTTGAGTTTTAGAGTGAATAGCTGCACGGTGGGCGCGCTCAATTGCTATTTTACGGCTACGGTATTGCCAAAAAAATAAAAACAGAATTATGGTCACAGCAAGGAAGTAGCATGCATAAGCGAGAGGAGACTGCCAAGGTGCATAGGCGACGCTAAATTTAAGCCTTACAGGTTCGCTAGTAACGACTCCATTACGCTGCTGAGTTGATACTGATAATACATAATCACCAGGTTGTAATTTAGTAAAAAACACCTGGTTAGATTTTAAATCGTTATAGCTCAATGATGAGGGGCCAGTAAGCTCTACTCGGTAGAAGGTCTTACTTATATTTTTATAGTCAAAATTAGAAAACCGAACCGTTAACCCCATATCATCATGCTTTAGTTTTAACGGTTCATTACGATATTTTTCAGGTGTATAATTGAGCGTCTCTGAAAATAAATTGATATTGGTAATTGCTAACTTGCTTTGGGTGTTTTGTTGTTTACTCTTAAATTGATCGGGGTCAAACTGAAGTACACCGCTACGATTACCAAACACGAGTTCATTATTTTGCAATTTAAGTGCTGCAAGTGCAGTAAAATGATTGCTACTTAGGCCATCTTTTATTGTATAAGTTGTTACGTTTAATGAATCTAAATTAAGTTTATACAGTCCGTTGTCAGAACTAACCCATAAAAAATCATTATCATCGGCAATAAGCTCAAATATAGAGTTAGTATTTAATGAATTGTTTTTATTAAAAGTATGAGCTTGCTCGTATGTTTCAGCGTTAACGGCAATTAAGCCTTCTTGTGTTGTTGCTAACCACAGTAGTTTTCGTTTTGCATCGTAGTAATAATTCTCGACCGTATGGTACAGGTTCTTTTTTGCCGTTTTAGATTTAAAAATAGCAGTTAAAGTGCCAGTTGCTTCGTTATACCTATAAAAAGTATCAGAGGTACTTAAAAGTAGCTCGCCAGGGAACATCGTTGAAGGGGTATGGAATGCGTAAGCTTGTAAGGGCGATACAAGCTCTTTTAAGCCTTTTATAACTCTATTTTCACCAGAGTTACCGTCAAATATATAGAAGTTATCATTATTGATATAAGCAAACTTATCGGGCGCTACCTGAGTAATACCAAATAAATAGTCAGTATTTAGATTATGCTCGGTGATAAATTTGTTTTGTTCAAATGTTCCCGTTTCTTTGTTAAAAAGCTCGAGTCCAAAAAAAGTAGCTAGCCAAAGATAGTTCTCACCTTTAGTGTTGGCAGGAAAAATATCACCAATAGCAGATAAACCATAAGCTGCTTTGTTATCTTTAGATTGTAAAAATAAATCACTCGTTTTCGTTTTTGAGTTATAACGAACAAGTCCATCGTCAGTGCCTATCCAGAGCAATTGCTGCGTATCTTGATATATAACATTTACAATATTATTTTCAGGCAGTGTAATTCTTTTAAACTTCTTAGTTTGTGCTGCCCACGTTAATACCCCGTGAGTTCGTGAACCAAGCCATAACAAACCGGATTCATCAAACATAATATCGTTGATGGTGTTTTCTGTTATGTTGTAGCTACTATCTTTGAAGTTTAAAATAGCAGTGAGCTTTAAGGTTGCTCTATCAAACTCAAATAAACCACTTTCTGTAGCAATAAACTCACCATAGGGTGTGTTTACATAATCCCAAATATTATAGTCACTAATAAGTGTTGATACTGCAGTAGGGTTTATATTTTTATTTTCATCAAAAGCAATCCGATACATTCCCTCAACCGTACCAACCATCAACCCAAATTCTTGGTCTACTGATAAAAATTTTACGTTGTTACTATCGTTAGTAACTTTTTGTGTGTCGCTAAGTGTTGTTTGTTGGAGTTCGTTATTGATAAAACTGTAGTTATACAGGCCCTGATCGGAACCTATATATAAGGTGTTTTGATAAAGTGACAATGCACGGATAAACATATTTTCATCAGGCAAAGATGCGACGAGTGTTAATTGTTTTGATTTTTTATCAAACCGGTATACGTGCGAATCAATAGAAAAATAAAAGTGTGTAAGCTCCTCAACCACTGCAATAACGGGAGAGTATTTTTCTTGGTCTTGGTTTAAATGACCTGAGTATATTTGTTTAGCCTTTAAGCTACTTGGATCAATTAAATAGCTACCTGCAAGTTGTGTGCTTACAAGTATGCTACCGTTATTGGTTTTGTACATATTAATAATGTAGTTGTTTTTTAAATCTGTTTGGTTTTCGTAAGGCGTAACTTGATAGCCGTCGAACCGAAATAGCCCCTGTGTAGTTGCAATCCACACATAGCCAATATCATCTTGGACAGATTTTACAACAAAGCTTTGCGCCAATTGTTCGTTTTTGGATGCGCGTTGTAATTGTTCAGAGTAAGTTTGTGAGGCAAAGCTCTGCTGCATGCAAACTAATAAAAATATGTAAACAACGAAGAAAAACTTACTCAAAAGCACTTACCTTTTTTAATTGCCAAGGTTGGTATTTAGAATTGCTGTAATATAACATGAGTTTAATTTAAAAATTACAAAAAGCACTATAAGTGTGAATTAATTGTTGCCCGCTTGTGGGTGTTAAAAGTCAATTTAACTAAAATGAAAGGACTACAAATGAATTTTAGAGAAAATATCAACTCAGAGCACAGCGTACTTTTAGTAATCGACTTACAAAGCAAACTAGCACCAGCTATATCTTCATTTAATACGACCTTAGAGTGTGCTTTACAGCTTGCAAATGCAAGTGCTATTCATCAAATTCCTTCAATAATTACAGAGCATTATAAAAAAGGACTAGGTGAAAGTGATGAGAAAATTAAGCAAGCTTTACCAAACGCGCAATATATCGAAAAAATAAATTTTAGTGCCTGCGCCGAAGAGGGGTTTTTAGATACTCTTTCGCAATTACAGCGCCCTCATGTGGTTGTTATGGGTACAGAAGCACATGTTTGTGTATTACAAACCTGTTTAGATTTACTACAACAAGGTTATGCAGTAACTGTTGCTACAGATGCAATAGCTTCAAGAAATGCAGATCATAAAGCCATTGCGGTTGAGCAGCTTCGTCAAGCCGGTGCAGTAGTATCATGTGCAGAGACAATAATATTTCAATGGACAAAAAAAGCAGGGACGTCTACTTTTAAACAAATACTATCAATTGTTAAGTAGCGCATTAAAAACATTTTTAAATCAACCTGAATTAGTAATGCTGGGCTTGATTTAAAATAAAAAATTGCGAGTTGTTAAGGGTTACATTAGCAATAAGCGTGTTTAATTTATTACAAAATTAATTAAGGTTTTTATGTCTAGTGTGAGCCGATTGTTTACAATCATATTCTGTTTATTGTTTGTCGAGTCTATTGGTATAGGCCTTTATTTTGATACATTAACAGAGGCGTTTTTGGTCGGCTTGCCCCTGTGCTTGCTCCCTATATGGTTATTAAAAACCCAACCCGAAAGTAAAGTTACACCTCATGTTGTCGCTGCCGCTATTATGATGTTTTCATTTTTGCATATTCAACAAGCTTATGGGCTTATTGAAGTGCATTTTGAAATATTTATTTTCTTAGCCATGTTAATAATGTTTGTTGAGTGGCGAGTATTTATTACGGCGATTGTATTTGTTGCTGTTCATCATTTATCTTTTTACTATTTACAAACGCAAAACACGGGGTTTTATGTATTTGACCCCGACCGACTCGCTTTTTCAACTGTGCTTATTCACGCAGCTTATGCCATTGTAGAAGCCCTTGTTGCTGGTTTTATTGCAGTAACATTACAACGCGAACGTCGTGCAGGTTTGTCGTTAAGCCATGCCACAGAGCAAATAATGCAAGATCCAGAGCAAGTAAAGCTCTCAATGCGAGCTGATGATACAAATAGCAGTGCAGTAGTAGGCTTTAACACGCTACTAGAATACTTGTCGGATGTTATAAAACAGGTTCAAACTCAATCCGATTCATTAAAAAATAATTCTCAAGAACTTATTAATGTGCATGATGAGCTGGCAGACAGTGCTAAGCACCGAAATATACAAACCGATGATATTGCCAATTCAGGTTCACAAGTAGCCCACGGTTTTAAACTGGTTGAGCAAGAGAGTGATATTTTAAAGCAGCAAGTTAGCAATATCACCGATTCTGCTCATGTAGCTTTGCAAGAAGTATTACAAACAGACAGTAAGAGCAAGGAGTTGCTCACATTACTAACCAATACAGAAGAGCAGCTAAGTCATTTGGTGGCAGCTGGTGATGTAATTACAGGTTTGTTGAATGAAATATCAGGTATAGCGGATCAAACTAACTTGCTAGCACTCAATGCTGCAATTGAAGCAGCCAGAGCGGGCGAGCATGGTCGTGGTTTTGCTGTCGTTGCAGATGAGGTTCGTTCTTTAGCGAATAACAGCCAGAAAACAACAGCAAAAATAGCATCTACGTTAACAGATTTAGTGAATAACAGCCGCACTTCAACACAATCTATGAATCAATGTGTTGATTTTGTTGTAGATCTTACGAAAATTAGTGCCACTATGAAAGAGAATATCTCGTCAATGAGCGAGCAGATACAGGCTGTATCCACAAGCTCTAATTCGGTTGCACAAGTAGTTGCTGAGCAGGCAGGCAATACCGAGCAAATTGCAATAAGCACAGATCAAATGCGTCAACGCCAACATGAAGACGGAAAAATTGTTGATCAACTTACCGCCAAGGTACAAATGATTGATGTGAGTATTGATGTGTTAGAGCAAAGCATTGCAAAATTTAACTAATAAGCGCTATTTTATTGTTGCTTTAATTGGTGTGTGGCTTGTCGTTGTTGTTTCGGGTTTAGTGTATTTTCAACTTGGCCAATTAAAGCCTTTTGATGAAAATAAAATGCTGGAACGACACAATTGGTTTTCGCAATTTAAAGAACAGGTGGTTTGGCAAAACAAAGATAGTGCTCAATTACTTATTATTACAGAAGATAAGTGTGGATGTACTATACAAGCTAAACCACACCTATCATCTTTACAGCAGTTTGCGAAAAACCAGGGCGTTGAGGTACAAACATTTAAACTCAATAGCCAACTAAAGTCAGTGGTTCCGGCTACACCAGCCGCGGTTTTAATTGATAAAAATGGTGAGTTTGTTTATGCAGGGCCTTTATCTGAAGGGCTGGCATGCTCTCAAGGTAGCGGGTTTGTGGAAACCGTTATTAGTAATTTACAGGCCGGATTTAACTCATCATTATTAATAGCGGATACAAAAGGCTGCTATTGTGTAAATAACGCCTAAATCATATACCCTTATATAAAAAGCGCTTACAACTAACTTGTATAAAAGTAGGTAAGCGCTTTTTATTGTTTAACGATTAAAGAGTGATTTAAACGTTATTTAATCATTATATAGTCACTAAACCATAAATACCCAACAGTACAAAAACACTGGCTGCTATCGCTCTTACGGTATTTAATGGAATTCTTTTTAGTAACGCCTTACCGGCATAAATAACAGGGACATTGGCAATTAACATGCCTACTGTAGTACCCAGCGTAACCCAAAGTACTGATTGATATTGTGCACCGAGTAACACGGTTGCAATTTGTGTTTTGTCCCCAATTTCAGCAATAAAAAATAAGATTAAGGCCACTAAAAATGCACCATAGCGGTCGTATTTATGGCTCACTTCTTCATCTTTATCTGGAATAAGTAGCCACAGCCCTACCACAATAAAGCTTATATTGACTATCCAAGGTAAGTATTCGACGGCAAAGTTCCCGCTTAGCCAATCACCAAACCATGCAGATAAACCATGATTAATAATAGTAGCAGCGAGAATGCCTAAAATAAGTGCAATTTTATTATGAAAGCGAGCAGCTAATAGTAAAGATAAAAGCTGGGTTTTATCGCCTATTTCAGCAAGGGCAACAGTGACGGTAGAGGTTAAAAAAATATCCATTAATATAATCTTCAGGCGGGAATACTAAACCAAGGCAAACAGCTATCTCCCGCCATGAGGATAGTGTCTACCTAGGTCTCGCCGATAACGCTTGCTACAACATTACAAACTTACCATGCACATGAGGTGCAATTATGTTGATAAGTTTACTCATTACTGAGCGGGCTACTCCCCTAAGAGGGCAGCGATTATTCCACAAAGTTTAAAGCAGGTAAATATATGCGGGTAACTTTTAAATTTAAAAGGTGGCTTTGTGGCGTTAGTGCACAAATAAACTTGCTTTTGGCTATCAAGTTAGCTGTAATAATAAACAGAAGGAAGTTGAACAATTTGAAATTATATGCACGTGTAAAGGAATTTAAATATGCAATCAACTGTCGTTAAATCAACAATGGCAACCATTCAAAATGGAGTGATGAAAGCGGACGGAAAGTTTTGGATTACGCAAACCGACTTAAATTTTGAACCTTTTAATGAAAAGTTAGGGTTAGAACCATATACAATTGCCCGTGATACAATTTTAAAAGTGGTTGAATGTAAAGGTAAGGGCGCAGGCCTTATTCCAATAACGGCTGATGCAATAGAGGTTTTCACGCAAGATGGCAGCTCATATCAGTTTATACTTTCAAACCCCAGTGATTGGATAACTATATTGTCTAATCAAACTAGCGCTTAAAGTAACCAATATGCCATCATTTAAATGATGGCATATAAGGTTTTTATTTAAAGTATAAGCGCTAATATGCCTCAAAATTAAAGCAACTAAACTTTAAATACATTAACTTGTCCTTGTAGCATTGCCGCAAGCTGTGCGAGTTCTTGCGATGCTTGAGCATTTTGTTGTGAGCTTTCGCTAACAGAAGTAATACTCGCGCTAAACTCATTAATATTACTGCTTAGTTCATTTGCGACCATTTTTTGCTCCTGAGTTGCGGTTGATATTTGAGTATTCATATCTGCAATTTCGGTAACTTCTTGGTTAATTTCGCTGAGTACCTGTGAAGAATAATTAGCATGGTCGACACTCTCTTTAGCGCTGCTTTCAGCGTTACCCATCGCATTAACAGCTTGCTGAGCCATGCCTTGTAGTTTTGTGATCATTTCATTAATGCTAGCGGTTGCTTTTTGAGTATTGTGGGCAAGTTGTCTTACCTCATCGGCTACAACGGCAAAACCTCGACCTGAGTCGCCAGCTCTTGCTGCTTCAATGGCTGCGTTTAAGGCTAACAAGTTAGTTTGCTCAGCAACACTTTGGATCATCATCACAACTTGGTTTATATCATTGGTTTGTGTATTTAGATCTGTAATAAGCTGCGTATTTGTATTAACCAAAGTTGAAAGCGTATTTATTGACTCGATATTATCAGCAACAGCTTGCTGACCTTGGCCTGCTTTTATGTCAGCACTTGTGGCTTTATCAGAGGTTATTTGCGCGTTTTGAGCAACTTGTTCTATTGCACTACTCATTTGGGTAATTGCAGTTGCAATCATAGCTGATTGTTGCTCTTGCTGGGTTGCTGTACTGGCTACTTGAATACTAATAGAGTTCATTTCTTCAGCTGCCGAAGCAAGTGTTAGTGTTGCGCCTGCCATATCTTTTACTAAACCTTGGATCCGAAGTAACATATCATTAAAGTTAGATGCGGTATCTGCAATCTCATCTTTACCCTGAACCTTAGCACGAGCTGTTAAATCAGCATTGGTTGCAATATCCGTTATGGTATCGCGTAATGACATTAATGGGTTTTGTATCGAGCAGTAAATAAAGTAGGCAACAATCAGTAGAAGTAAAATTAATATCGCGATTGTCACACTCATTATAAATTTTATAAATTGATAATTTTCATCAGCTTTAACTCTAAAGTCACTCGCTTCTTTAAGCTGCAAATCAATCAAAGCCTGGTAACTGGCACTAAGCGGATCAAAGAGTTGGTAAAGCTCATAAACAAATTGATTTTGTGGTAGTGATAAAAATTCACCACTATTAATACTTACAATTAAATTATTCAAATGCACGAGCACAGGCTTTAGTTTATTTTCAACGTTATCTACCAAGCGCTTTTCTTCAGCTGTTAACTGTGTGCTTAAGTAAGCTTTCCATTCATTATCAGCCGTATTTCTAGCCTCATTAATATTTGCTAAGAGTTCTGACTTGGTAATAGAGTCAGCACGATACTTGTGAAGTAAATCAACAATATTTACAGCGTAATTATCTGACACATGTTTAATTTGTTTAAGTGGTACGACACGGTCGTCGTATAAACTATCAATCCCTGCTACTAACCTTCCCATTGTGTTTATTGAAAAAAACGATGTAATTAAAAAAATCATAATTGGTAGCAATGCAAGCACTGCTAAACGGGTACGCACAGAATAATTGTTTAACATAGTTGTCCAAAATTACAGCAATAATAAAAAAGTATAATCTGGAAAAAAAATTTTACTGAATTTTTATAAAAAATTATTTAGCTTAATAACTCTTATGTGTTTTAAGTTATTAACGACTGGTTCATCTAAAAAGGCTTTTACTCGCATAGTCTAATCAATTTTAATTATTGTTACTGTAAATAGAAGGAAAGGTAAGCTTGCCATTGTTTGTAAGACGCCAAGCAAATTTTGTTGTGATTGAAGTGCCGCTTAGAGCGATAACCGATTTTTCAGGTGAGCCGTCATTAACCGAGTAAGAATAAGGGGAAACTTTCCTGTTTTTTACATATTTATATAAACTACAGAAAGCATAATGTTTATATTTGGCAATAGCTTACAATATTTGCTATTAATATAAGTTCATAAAATAAGGACTTTTCGCGCCACTATAGGGAAAGTACCCTCTGATAAAGTTGTTATGGCGCTCAGTTGAACTTTGGAAAATAATCAAAAAGGAATTCGGAAAAGATGATACGTAATTTCTACACTTGCGATAAAGAAGTCGACGAAAATAGCCATGATGGACAAGGTTCAATAGACATCTATCGTGCATTCAGACGTAAAGATTTCGATGGTGCTTGGGATTTTGCCATCCGTGTCGTTATGCCACCTGGAAGTTCTATGGGAGAGCATTCTCACGGAGATGACGAAGAAATGTACATTATTTTGAAAGGTGAAGGCACTATGACCATTGAAGGAGAGGACAGAAAAGTGGCCTCAGGAGATATGATAGTTAATAAACGTTTTGGCACCCATGGTTTGGTTAATACATCGGACCATGAAATTGAGTTACTGATAATCCAAGCAAGTCTAAAGTAAATCGCTATAACAAAGCGTTAAGGCGGATTCACAACACTTGGCGATCTCAGTTCAAGTTTAATTTAGTGTTTAAGATATAGTGGGTTAGGTATGGTGGTTGGCGTTCTTCACCACTTAACGCAGCGTTAGGCAGACAATCCAAAAAAATGAGTAATTAATGACCCAAAGACTAACAATTGTTTATCAACTTACTTCATGGGGTTGCACTGTATTAGCTTGGACCAACGGCGCTATTCTTTTGTGGGATGGCTTTGCTAATGCGGAGTATCGGGTCCTCACTTTCGCGGTCGCACTGCTTTTTGGAGTGATCGGTGGCACCGTTCTTGGGGTGGAAAGAAGTTTGAGTCAAATCTACCGATGTTCCGATAAGACTTCCGAAGAGCAGGCGGGGTCAAAAACTACCAGAGCTTGGACATTGCTCTATGTGTGTCTTGTTTTCGGAGTGTTTCTCATAGGTGTGGTAATGGCAATAGGCTTGGTCGCGATCGTCGAAAGGTTGCAAACTGGATTCCATATCTTCGGATGAGCACTAATACAGATGTGTTCGATGTAGACTTCCCAGCTTTCACTAGACACCGTCTTATAATCTTAAAGTACAAAACGGGAGTAAACTTCCGTTTCTAGTGCTTCAAAGGTAGTTATCGAAATATATTCTGTTTTTGAAAGCGTTAACCGGACGGTAACCTTTTTATATCAAATGCATTTAAGATTTTCCTGACTTGAACTAACTACTGTATTGTAAATAGTAATTTTGCTCCTGTATAAGGAACGATATGAGTATCGTGAGATAAGGTTTACTTAGCTACTTTATGTTAATGTAAATAAGGTAATAATTAACTTTTAAGGTTGAAGTAATGGAATATAACAATCTATCCAAGCTTGTAAAAAAAGTTCTCAAAACAGATCAAAGTGGTAATACAACAATGCCCTCAAGACGCGAAATGACAAGCAAAATTTTTGCGTTTATTATGCTTATTCCTGGAATTATTAGCATCGTGATGACCGTTGCAAGCGAAGGAGGGGAAAGTATTTTCTTCGCGACTTCGGCAAGCTTCTTTTTAGGAGTATCTATATTGCTTTTTGGTCAAAAGAGCCGCTTAGAGTTTAACGGGACAGAAAAACAGCTTAATTTAAAAACCGCATTATGGGGTTACTTTCAAAGAAGTAAAGTTATTACATCGTTTGATACACTATCATTTGAATTAAGTAGTATAGGCGCGCAAGGCCCTTATCAAATTAAGTTTGTTGATCAGTTATATGAATTTAATCAGTATACAGATGCTAAGATGTTCATTTCGTTTTTATATAAAAAATATAATATTATTGCTGCTGAAACAATATCGGATTGGCCAAATAAAACGCCGATAAGGTTTGCTCAAAGCGAATTAGATATTTCACCACAAATTGCTCATGATAGTACAAAAGCTAATTCAAACTCTCATCTGGAAGATGTAGATTTTAATAGAGAGGATCTTGTTTTCATTGAAATATGGGATCGCAAATCGCTAATAAAACTATCCCTTCCATTTTTTGTTTTTACAGCCATTGCCGGCTTAGTTAAATACGGAGTGCTGTAATGTATTTTAAAGAACTATCTAGTGAGCTAGCTATTTATCGACAACCAAGGTTAACTAGATTATTGCTAGTTTTGTTGTGTGGTTTCTTTTTATTTATCGGACTAATTAATGTGTTTAATTCTGATGAAGCAAAATCATTACCGATATGGGTATCTGGGTTTATATGCTGGTTAGGGTGGAGTGGCTCGTTTGGTGGCTATGTATGTCGTTTTGATCTCGCAAAACAAACCTTGGAATTAAAGTCTAGTAGTTTATATACTATTTTTAAACGTGTTTATAAATTATCAGATATTAAAGGTTTTAAAGCTATACCAAGAAAAGGCTACACACATAACTATAGATTATATGCAGTGTTAACTGATAATACTCACGTTGCTTTCGCAAGCTACAAAGGACGAGGATTTGCAGTTAAGGAGTGTATAAAAATGGCTGACTTTGTCAGTAAGCCTTATCAAATCAATATTGATACAGCTCCATTATAATTTTATGAGAACTAAGTAGCGCGGATTAACATATTTTTTAGAAACCAATGCCAAACGCTTAGTTGTACTCCGGTGTTTATGGAGTTTAAGCTTAGCTCGCTACAAAAGAATTCGGGTATGAGCGATAATCGGTCATCGAGACTGGCTGAATATCGTCGTTAATTGATTGGTTAAACTGCTCTTTGCGCATATATTCATGAAAATGAGCGTTGCCCGCATATTGGTTCATTTAACTTTACCTAAAAAATTTAGAAAACTTAGTGATAGTAATGCCTTAGGTAATTTGTTAAAACTATATAAAGTAGATAAATGAGCTTTAAGTCGGCAGAAATATGCGCGCTGAGCGCACTATTAAATTGTTATGAATACAGGGAAGTCTTGTGAACGGTCAGTATAACCATATACCTCACCCGAGGGAATCATCGGCAAGATCTAATGTTTTGTACGGAACCTATTTTAAAATAGCGGAAACTGATTTTTGTAATTGTTTAGAGGTGCTAGCTATTGATCAATCTCCTCTTAATGAAGACGAAAGGTATAAACTAGAAAAAGAAGTAAATAACTTTGCACTAAAAGCTATTGTTTTTGCTGCCATGTCTGTTGAATCAGCGATAAATGATTACGCAGGTAAGCACCTTGGAGATAAATATTACCAACAACATTTAGCTAGTTTAGATTTAATTTCTAAATGGATCATAATCCCTCGATTAGTCTGTGAAAGAAGTATCGATAAATCAGGTGCAGCATACAATTCTCTAAAAACTTTAGTCTCAGCAAGAAATAAGCTTGTCCATAATAAATCTGAAGAAATTAATTTCTCTGATCCATACGCGGTTATTAAAAAACAAGAGAAAAGATCGGAGGAGTTCAAAAGGGATTTCCATAGTTCACTGAAAACCTTATACTTATTAAGTATGGAAATGGACTTTGTGGTTGGGCAAATGCAAAACCCCCTTGGGACATTAGATTCAGCATTTAATCCTTCCTTAGAAGTACCTGAATTAGCCAAAGAACTTTTTAAAAACTGTAAAGATACGGTGCTTAAAAAGTATTCATAACAAGCTAATAAACAAGGACAAAAAACAGTTTGCGGTTTTCGTGCCTCAACATATTAGCAAACAATTTTTTGCCTGTTATTAGGGCGTTACCACTGTCTGCAAATGGCATAAACCGGAAATAGCCCACTCACTAATTCTATATTCATACATTAAGGTTTCTTCAGACTTAATGTAATTCATTTTAATCATTCAACTATTTACCTAAACCTACTTAAATTCAAGGTCAGACTTTAGTTAATAAATCTCAATTTAAGTGCCATAGCTCGAATGAAATTAAAACAATTCTCAAGCTGCCGCGAATTCTCAACTTAAGTGGCGCTGGCCAAAAAAATGATCAGCGCCATATAACTTGAGAATCTCAGCCAAGTAATAAGATTTCAAAACAATAACTTAGCTTGTATTCTTTATGGGTACTGCGCCTCTTAAATTGAGAATTATTTATAGCTAAAAACTGCCCCAACACAAATTCTCATCCAGCCAAAAAGTTCTCATTCTGCCTTGCATATTCTCATTCTGCCACTGAAGAACTCTGACTTGATTTTAATAAGCACATAATTAAGTAGATTCTGTATTCGGTAAATTAGTGGCGAACACTATACGCTAATATTTACTTAGTAAAAGTGTAGTAAATCGATTAGAAAATGGATTTTTAGGATAAAGAGAAATGAAGCCATTTAAGTGAAAGCTAAAATGCAGATATGCGAAGCTTCATTTGTAATGTTGAGTTAATTCAAATTTGGTTTGATTTAGGTTTAGTTATGGATGAAATTACTAAACCTTTATTAAAAAAGGGAAAGTTAAACTTATTGATATTCAGTCGATTAGTTTTAGCGAACTGCCGGTATTGTTATTAATAAAGCATAGACCGAGAACATGTCTCGGCCTAAAAATTAAAGTTGAAATTACAAAGTACTAAATGTCGAGTGATAGCTGTTTGTTTTGCGTTTTCGCCAACTTCAAAGTATCACAATTAAGTATACGTTTTGAATTATTGCCATGAATGTAAACGGGCCTGAGCTTACCGGTATTAATCAACCTCATTAGTTCTACCTTTGGTATACCGGTGACTTCAGCTACGTTTGCAACGGACATCGTTTTATCTCTTATAAGTTGAGTATGTAATTTACAAAAGGTATCGAATGCTTCAGGCAAAACGTGTATGGAATGCATTAAGTCTAATGAAGGTTTGTATCTTATTGATAATTCTTTATTTTTAGCAGCTATCAGTACATCAGTTATACAGATATTATGAAGAGCCATAAAGCGACGTAGCTCAGAAAGGGGGACGTAATCTTTATTGTGGCTGAACTCGGCTAAAAAGGTATAAACACCTGATATTTCAACGCGAGTATCTGTTCTTAAGGCCTTTTTTGAATCAGTTCTTATCAATCCAACTTCGACTAAAAGAGCGATTTGTTTAAACGTTACCCCAATTATAGAGGAGGCTGTTTGAGCTTCAAACCAAAGCTGAGTTATGGGAGCTTTTGAACGAATATACTCGCTATTATACATTTCATATAGTGTGGATAATGACCCCCATTCACATAGCAAATTCTGAACAATAATTTCAATTTTGTGAAACTCAATGTTCAACGGTAGATCTGTTGGTACACGTTTAGCCCTTTCACTTAAGAATACTCTAGCACTATCTGGGTTATTAAGAATATCAGCCGCTCTATTTAATAATGTGGAGGTAATCTCCTTTGGTGGGAAACTCGTTCGTGTATTACTATCGTCAACTATCACTTTAGCTATGAGGTATGCATCGTGGACTTGTTCAGGTGATTTTAATTGATTATTCAATGGCATATGCGTTAAGCGTAAGCCGCACAAAGGTGATGTGCAGCGGCCATTTAGAAGATTAATGGTAAATTGCAGCGGTGAATTGCAATGAGGGCATTCGGATAACAGGGCACACTCATGAATAATACAGTGTCGTAAAAATGGATTTTGCCACTGGGCCCTAAAATACCCATATTGGTTAACACAATCTGGACAAACTTGTGGCGTTAGCAATCTCGCATGTGTCCAGCACTTTATCTTTAATGATGATAAAGTGCGAGTTATAGGAATAAGGTGATCAAGGAGTTCGTTCTTTGTTGATCTACCTTTGATGATACTGGTTAGCATAGCCTTATTGAGTACGCGAGATTCTGATTGTATGCCATTTCTTTTAAGTAAACGAAGTACATAACCAATACCTGACTCCGCTTCATAGTAAGAGGGTTTTATTGGGAAACGCATTAGCATAACCCCGAATAGAACTGACTTCTAAGGTTTTTATCTTGCTCATTTAGATATGCATCTAATTGTTTTTTTGTTAAAAGTTCATAATCAAATGGATTGACAGCCCCAATTGCATATTTCTCAAAGTTTTCAAATAAGGCTTCTATAAGCTGATCATAGTTTTTTGCATTTCGTGTGTTATTACGTAAAAATAAATCGCGCATTGTACTCATGGTGTGCTCACTGTACGCAAGGTAAATACGATCAAGTAGCTCACTGTGCTCATCCTTTGTTAAATTTGGCAACCCAACTTGTTGAATGAACCAATTACAACAGGCAATCCAGTTTTTCGTTTTAGGAAGGATTGGCTTAATTTCAATGGGGCGCATTTGTCGACGAGACATCTGCTCGTCATCGTCAAATTTACCGGCGGTTCTACCAAATGTAATAAGGCGCTTAGCACTGCTTGTACCGGCGAAAATAATCGAACAACGGATCTTGTTGCTATCGATCAGATAGCAAAAATATTTAATAATTCGTTGAAACTCTATCCCATCATAACTTGAGGCAATATTCTGAATTTCATCAAGAATGATTAGCTCCACTTCTAGGTCTTTGAGAAGTGAGATAAGTTGGGCATCCAATTCAGCTGCAGTAGTGCGAGAATTTTGTGTTGTTCCGTCTAGCTCTGAAATTAAAAATCGAGTTATCTCTGCAGTACTTTTTTTAAACTCCTTAAAAGCGACATAAAAGATTGGTTTTGTCGTTTTTTCTGGCTTAGTAACAGGTAAAAACTGAGCGTGATACTGCTTTAATATATACGTCTTGCCAGCACCCGAGGCACCATAAATAAGTTGAGCTCGTTTATCCTCTGAAGGTACGTGATACATATTGTGGATTTCCGCTATCCTTTGCCATATCTTCATTTGTATGTCACATGCGAAAATTGTACTGGGCATAGTTACCATTGTTTTTCATTTCCTTCATCATCATTATAACGGGTAGAGGCCATTTCTCTGGTTTTGCTCACTATCGTATCTGCGTAGGTATCTTGTTCACCTGAGTGCGATATCTGTGATTTAAGTTCATTCACTTTATGAGATTTTTTTATTCGCTCTACAATGGATAAGTTCTCTTTCGTATTTTTATTGAAAGACGCTACCTTCGGGCCTCTGTGCTGTTTGCGTTTGGGCTTTTGCTTTACGAATTCAGTTATTTCACCGACATAGTGACCAGTAGGAGTATGGGAGAAAGTTTCTGTATATATTCCGAGTTGGGTCAGAGTTTGACTGCCATTTAGTTCAGCAAAGCTGACTGGTAGTTTAGTATCATGATGGTCAATATTATCAGCCACTATTTCCACAGGATTGTTCTCGCCAGGCAGTGTTGCTTGAACTGTTACTTTTCTGGCATCTAGGTCGTCATGAAACACATAAACAGAGGGGTTTTCACCCAGCTCCATGTCTGTTTTAGTAGCCGCGTATAGTTGTTTTAGCTCATCACTGTAATAATCTTGACCTAAACATCTGATAGTTCCACGTTGCTGTAATTTATGTGAGGCCTGGGCTCTGGACACGTGGAAGCAATGTTGTAGCTGATCATATGTGAATGAAGGCATAGGCGTATCAATAATGGACTGATTCCATTTTTTGATAGGCGTATGGCCAGCCTGTTTATGGTGTTTGTGCATGTATTCTGTCAAAAATATATTCAGTAGCTTTGTAAAATCAGATACCTTTATATCCGCACGTTTAGCTAATGGAATTGTGTCGAGTGAGTTCGGGTTAGTACGTTTTCCTGAATAACTTTGAAATCCAATACTCGTCTCACCACTTTGCGTTTCAATCTTCATACCCGAAAAAAAGTGATCTCTTAATACATTAAAAAATGACTCAATGAATGGCTTCTTAGCAGGTTGATTTGATGGTGTATAATGAATATTTAACTCAAGTCGCTCCGCAGCCTTTTTTATCAAACGATTATTAAACCCTGGGCCATTATCCATAATCAATGTAGTCGGTTTGCGTCCATTCATTGTAAGATTACTATCCGCCATAAATATTTGACGTAAAAGGTTAAGCCCACCGGCAGAGTTTTCAGGTTCAAAGCTAAGCACCACAGAGATAGGTGCGCGTGTGTATACGTCTATTGCTACATACAAAGAAATAGGCGGTGTCGGAAGACCTGTTTTGTCGTCAATTAAACACATATTTAGCACAACACGGTCGCATTCAACGCGCTGCATTGCGTAATAGGTTTTTATTCGTTTACGTAGCGTTGTTAGTCGCTTATTGATTTCCGCTTGTGAAAGGCCTTTAAAATTAGCAAGTTTTTCGGCATCAGTAAGCTCTTGTAACCGGCGGTAAAAGGTGCGTTGTGATGCGATTTGAATCTCATTATTTTTCAAGCTAGCTTCTTGCGCTTCTCGTTTATAGTTACTGTAATATGCGCCTTTGAAAGCAGAGTTATTACACGAATAGACGGTAGCGATGTAGTGCTGTATGAAAGCCTCAGTGGCCGCATTTAGCCGTACAGGGCTATTGCGCTTCACTCCCGCAAGCGCCTCATCATTAAAATCTGATTGAACCCATACGCGCCAATGGCGACATACCGTTTTCCATTGCGGGTGTTTTGTGGCAATAGTTGCAGGATGTTGGCTCTCGACTCGTTTGATGAGCTCATCATATGTCTTCTTAGTTGTAGCAGGGTATCCTTCACTAACCAGTTCTTTCAAGATAGATTGATACATCAATCGTGATGTAACCGTTAACTTTTGATATTCTGTTAGTTCAATATGTGGATGCTGTGCCCTTCTTAATATAAAGCCTTGATCATCAATTGATTTCTCAAAGTCGTCTCGAGGTAATAGGCGCTTCTTAGTCTCTATACCATCACCGGAAAGGAGTATTGATGTACTGTCAACAAACGCAATAGATTCAACGTTACCGTACTTATTAGTCAAGTCAGTACCCGTAGCATATCCGATCATTTGAGGTGACCTCGCATCAATGTAGTAGAGGCGTTTAACGGCTTCTCCATATCGAATTTATATACATTTGATGCAATTAGTCCATAAGCCTCTGCCACTGGGTTTTTAGCTATACCCTCCAAGCATTCGATGAGTTCACCAAAGGTTAAATCTCCATCAGGCAGCATTGTTAATGGGAATGAATGCTCCGAGTAATACATTGTTATCAGATTAAGGTTCGCCATAAAGATAGTATTGAGCTTATCGACGATGATTAACCGTAAACCTATTTGTGCTTTTTTTCGGGTGTACTCATTAAAAAGATGAATTTTCGAGTGATACTCTTTATCAACCTGAGACTCATGATGAACTTCAATATATTCAGCGAAGCCAGAATGATATAGGACTAAGAAGTCGGGTGTATAGCGGTAAACTTTTTTGTCTATAGTCACTTCTATTTGCTCAGGCTGGGTGGCAAACAGCTTCACATTAGGGTCACATTCCAGTTTAAAAGCCAGGATCAGCTCCTGAAATGACTCGGGATTAAGTGCGCACTGATTTTTATGGGAGTAAAATCGTATAACAAATCGACCTCTGTGAACGTTAGCGTTCGTCTTTGTAACGGTCATAATTTTACCTCCCAAAAAATAAATGTCTTTACACTATAGATAATGGGTGATAAATTAAAAGGTTTATCTTTAGAATAGTTGTTCTTGGTAAGCATTTTTACATTATTCCTTTCGTCATAATTAGGCTTATCAATCCTTGGAGCCACTGAAAATTTTGTTTTATTTTCAAGGGTTAATCTCACTTTAAAATTCAAAAGTTAAGTTCAATGTTTTTTCTACGAGCAAATTATTTATTCTCAAAAAAAATTTATCTTTAAAGTACTGTGAAGGTTTCTCGAGTTGTTTTTACCTTATCCAAACCGATTTTATGTTTGTGTTTAACATGAAGTTGTTATGTTCAAGTAAAACACCCAAAGTGAAATTAGTATTCAGTGCTGCTCCTAAAAGCTTAAATTTAAAATTTCACACCTAGCCCCAGCAATGTTGATGCTTTTCAAAAGGCAGTCACTATGATTGCAGATATTACAGAAATAGAGAAGGTTAAGCTGGTCAGACCTCTCGCTATCTTCTTTAAGTGTCTTTGATTTAGGTTTTAAAATTCATAAAATGCCAACGATATTAATTCTAGGTTAATTTAAGCATTTTTATTTTTTGTGTTTTTTAAGAAAAAAGAGGGGGTGTTCTTGTTTATTAAGTTAAGGTTAATGGAGGCTTAAATTTTTTTGTAAACAAGATGGAGTGACATATGAAACACAAGCCAGAAGGGTGGGTTGTTTTAACGTTTCAAACTATTGATAGCAAACCCTGCTATGTGTTGTTTTGTTCGTGGAAAAATGATGATGAATGGAGAGTAAGCTCAGGTTCAATGGTTCTACCTCACTTATCACCCTGTGGGAATTATTGGATTTGGCCTCAAATATCAGGCTCTGTATACGAGCTTCCCGTTGATGAAGAAAATGGCTATACCTTTTACACCGGCGCTGTATTAGATGAATTATTAGTAAAAGGGTATCGCGATGGCACTCAGCTAAAACGCATTGCACTTAAAGATATTATGGAAGATAAATAAGGCGATTAACGCCTTGTAAACTATCTATTATATTTTACTTTTGGGGGTCATGAGCTCTACATTACGGTAGATACCTAGGGGCTTTGGTAGGCAAAGATGAGAATCTGTATTATGTAAATATTGCTAGTTCTACATTAAAAGCTAATAAATGAATACATTAAAAGCTAATAAATGAATACAGTAAAAGCTAATAAATGAATAGAGTACAGGTATAACTAACGCGCACTCCCTTAGTAATCCAGCCTAATAAAATTTGGCTAATATTCAATAAGATTCTGTTTGCGTTGCCGAAGGAGTTGATATTCTGGCTTCATTAATCTTTAATAAGCACAAATATTACTTCACAAAGGATTACTTATGGGAAAGGAACTCGATATTTATAAATTACACAAACCAGATAGAACATACGATATAATTGACCTAGATATCGTATCGATGGCAGACCAAATTGCCGAAGAAAATAACCTCAGTTATAAAGAAGCAGTAATTTTAGCTAAGATTGGCTTTCCAAGCGGCAAAACTAGAATAACGGATATAGTCAAAAACGGATTTAGCTGCAAAGTTGAAAAAGAAGCTTTAAAGCAAGCCTACGACGTAAACTTATTTTCGAATTACCTTGTTTTGAACCAAAAAGCGTATATTGCCCTAGGGAACTATCTGCAAGTTTACGGGGAATTTATACCGCTTAGGTGTGATAAAGAGCTAATTTTATTTAATCCACTCGTTTTCGAAGAAGAAGACGAATCTCTTACTGAAAAGGCTTACCTGAATGGTATTGAGGATGGCCTCAAATCCTTATCATTTAAATCAGACAAAAATCTTGTTTTTAAATCATGCATACAAGGTGGGACAGCACTTTATTGTAATGCTGCGTTTAAATCTCTGGTTAATGAAAATAGCTTAAGCGGACTTTCTTTTAACAGTGATTTAGTTAGCATTTTTGCTTAACAAGATAAGCGCGGAATGAATTCATTTAATAAGACCTAACCAAAACTGTCAGATTTGAACAATAGAGTCAACCAAATCGAACAGACGCATTTGTGCCATGAGCTGCCTTTCCGATTTAACTCATTTCTGCCCCAAAACGTGTTTAGGCGAATGCCTCAAAAGAGCGATAACCGGTCATTGAGGATGGCTAAATTTAGGGCTAATTAATAGATAAAGTTGTGTCGTTTATTCATATAGTCAAGCAAACGAGCAACGCGTATATCCTACATTTAAATTTATTTAAAATCTTGAAATACCCTCGGTTATTTGTTGGAATGTGGATAGATGAGCTTGAAGTCAGCAAAAATATGCGTGATGAGCGCACTATTAAATTGTTAGGCGTTGCTGAACAAGGAGAGATATTCAATGGCTTTTGCCCTCGCACCAGATCAAGAAAATGCTTACCCATCACTCATTACGGCATTGTGCGCGCGCGATGCGTATACTAGAGGCCATTGTGACCGCGTCTGTGCGCTTGCGTTGGAAGTGGGGCGTGCGGCCGATTTGAGTGCCCCCTCATTAGATGACTTGCGTATTGCCAGTCAATTACACGACGTGGGTAAGATTGGAGTTCGTGATACTGTTCTCTCGAAGCCTGGAAAGCTCACACCTGATGAAAGGGAAGAGATAAAGGCTCACTCGGTTATCGGTGAGAGAATAATTAGTGAGACATTCCTGACAAACAGAGACGAGGTCGCGTCTATTGTCAGACATCATCATGAAGCATTTGATGGAAGCGGATACCCAGACGGACTGGCTGGTGCCGATATTCCCCTGAGTAGTCGAATACTTTCGATCATTGATGCGTATGATGCACTGACGACTAGCAGGCCATACCGCATGGCTAAATCGCACCTTGAAACTATGAATATCTTGAAGCATGAAGTGGACACGAAGTTTGATCCAAATATTTTTTTGTTGTTTACAAAAGTCATAAAGGCCAGTTCGGCACGTGCCTCGTAAACGCTCGTTCCTAGAATACGGTGAACGCTGCCTAAAAAGTCTCTGCAGATGACATTTGATCCGCCACCCACTTTTTTGCTAACGCAAAAGCAGGCGTTGTCTCAAATGCACCTGAGCTCAGGCGTTGCTAATGTCTGCAAATGGCACAGAGCCGACCTTCGGCTCTAACTCGTTTTTGTCCAAAAACGAGTTTACCCGACCCTCCGCTTTTCGCTCAAATAAGACCCCGAAAAATGGCTCATATAGCTATCTAGGCCAACGCTTTCAAAAACAGAAGTATATTTCCGATAACTACCTTTGAATTCCTATAAACGGAAGTTTGCTTCCGAAATATAGCAATATTGGGTTAGAAACCGGAAGTTTACTTCCGTTTTGTACTTTAAGTTTATAAACCGGTGTTTAATGAAAGCTGGGAAGTCTAGAGGTACAAGCAAACATTGGGTTATTAAATTTAATAATTAGCTTTTAGCTAAATTTAGAAAAACTTTAAAGCTGGTAGTTTGATTATTTGAACTGACCTCTATATTTCCACCGTTTGCTTGCGCTAGAGCTTTAACTATTGCAAGCCCTAAACCAGCTCCATCGCTGTGTCGTTGGCGCGATTTATCGGGTCGATAAAAGCGGTCAAATAAATAAGGTAAATGCTCAGAAGGTATTCTCTCCCCAGTATTAATCACTGAAATACATATTTTTTCAGCGGTAAATATTTCACTATTTACTGTGATTGATGAGCCTTTTGGGGCATACCTTATTGCATTGGATAGGAGGTTTGATAATAATTGGCGAAAGTGTAATTTGTCACAATAAAAACAAAGGTTTTGACCTTTTTTCTTAAATGTAATCAATGAGTCTTCAGCCAAAGCATCAAAGTACTCAAATAATGCTTCAATTTCATCATGGCTTTTTAGAGTATTTTGAACGGGTTTAACCAGTCCATTCTGAGTTTTTGCAAGCCAAAGCATATCACTAACCATCTTAGTTAGTCGTTCCAGCTCTTCTAGATTAGAAAACAATAATTCTTGATACTCTAACAACTGTCTTTTTTTAGATAAACCAACCTGTGTTTGAGTGATTATATTTGTTAGTGGAGTACGTAACTCATGCGCAATATCACTAGAGAAATTTGATAAACGAATAAATTCACCTTGGAGCCTGTCGAGCATCGAGTTAAACGACTGCACCATATTAACAAGCTCAATAGGCACTTTATTTTCATCAAGCCTTACATCCATCTTATTAGTTTGGATGTCATGCATTTTCTGACTCAAACCTCGTAAAGGGTTCAATCCTTGATGTATAGCAAACCAAGCCACCAATAAAATGAGTACCGCAGAGCCAAACATAATAGCCCAAAGACTTTGTTGAAATTGATTGAGAAAGTGTAAATGAAAGCTCATGTCTATCGCTGTAGTAATTTTGTATTGCTGTTGCCCAGTACTTAAATTACTCACCAGAGCTCGGTAGGTGTGGGTATCATTTTGCCATGAGGTAATGTTGTTACGGTTAAAGCCAGCTGAAGCATTAGCACTCATTACAAAATCACTAAAATCTCGTTCAGAACTTTGAAAAATGAGCTCTCCTTTTGCGGTATTTACCTGATAGTAAACACCGTGATGACCCGCTACAGCGTTAGATAATTCATTTTTAAGTTTCAGGTTTGATTTATACTGTTGTCTTAAAACTAATTCAATAGATTGATTAATAACATGCAGTTCACTACTATCTTGCTGGAAAAAATGATGTTTTATCGAACTATTTATTAAGGTGGCAACTAAAGTTAAGCACGCAATAACGGTTACAGCGACAAACAACACAACACGCATCGTAAGTGATAAAGGCCGTGACTTAATAGCCATCAGTTTCAACCTCTAATTTATAGCCCATACCACGAACCGTATGAATTAATTTAACAGTAAAGTCATCATCAACTTTTGCTCTTAGCCTACGAATGGCAACATCAATCACATTGGTGTCGCTATCAAAATTCATATCCCATACTTGAGAAGCAATTAACGAACGTGGCAGTACTTCACCTTCGCGCCGTAACAATAGTTCAAGTAAGCTAAACTCTTTATTACTCAATAAAATACGCTTGCCTGCACGTTGTATTTTTCGCTTTGGAATATCCATTTCTAAATCAGCAACTATCAGTATATCGTCAACTGTTTGTACTACACCACGGCGAATAAGAGTGCGTACTCTTGCTAAAACTTCAGCAAAAGCAAAAGGCTTTATTAAATAGTCATCAGCACCAAGTTCGAGCCCCTTTACTCTATCGTCTATACTATCGCGAGCAGATAAAAATAGTACTGGGGTTTTGTTATCTGCTTCACGTAGCGACTGTAAAATTTTCCAACCGGATACGTCAGGTAACATGACATCAAGTATTATTACATCAAATAAGTCGGTCATTGCTAGGTGATGACCGTCAAGTCCATTGCGCGCCAAAGAAACCTGAAAACCAGCTTCACTTAGTCCCTGTTTTAAATAATCTCCTGTCTTTGATTCATCTTCAACAACTAATAAGCGCATACAATTCCTTCATTAAAGTCCTAACAACTACCTCTGCAAATATTATGCAGTATCTGTCACTACAGCAACATGACACCAACATTACAACTTTGTAATGTTCGCGTCATGTTTAAGACAGGTCTATTTTCTATACTCAATACATATTCTGGTATGAAGGAGTAAGGAAATGGGGTTTAAAAAGTCATCACAACAGGTTAGCACACCACGAAGACGATTTGTTCAAGGCTTAATTGCAGGAGGTGTACTTGCTGCTTTTCCGAGTGTATTACATGCTGCATCATCTTTAGTAGCAGGAACAATAACAGGCACTGTGCCCGAACTTAGCGGCAAAGTAATTGATCTGGTTATAGATGAATCGCCGGTTAACTTTACTGGCGTAGTACGTATGGCGACAACTATCAATGGCTCTATACCCGCCCCTACCTTGCGCCTCAAAGAAGGCGATGACGTTACTATTAGAGTAACAAATAAGTTATCAGTACCGAGTTCAATTCATTGGCATGGCATTATTTTACCGTATCAAATGGATGGCGTACCTGGTATCAGTTTTAAAGGCATTATGCCTGGCGAAACCTTTGTTTATAAATTTAAATTACAACAAAGCGGTACATATTGGTATCACTCACATAGTGGCTTTCAAGAAATGACTGGCATGTACGGTGTATTAATTATTGAACCGCGAGAAAAAGATATTATTAGTGCAGATAACGAGCATGTTATTCAATTATCTGATTGGACTGATGATGACCCAATGGCGCTGTTCCGCAAATTAAAAATACAGAGTGATGTATTTAACTTCAATCAGCCCACTGTTCCAGAATTTTTTGATGACGTTTCAAATAGCGGTGTTTCGAATGCTTTGCAACGCCGCAAAATGTGGAATCAAATGAGAATGAATCCTACAGATTTAGCTGACTTATCTGCATCAGCAATGACCTTTTTAATGAACGGTAGTACGCCAATGTCAAATTGGCGAGGAATGTTTAAAGTTGGAGAAAAAGTAAGACTTAGGTTTATTAATGGCTCAAGCAATACTTTTTTTGACGTTCGTATTCCCGAACTAAAACTAACAGTTGTACAAGCTGATGGGCAAAACGTTGAACCAGTGACAGTTGATGAATTTAGATTCGGCCCTGGTGAGACCTACGACGTAATTGTTGAGCCTAAAAATGATGCCTATACGATTTTTGCTCAAAGTATGGATCGCTCTGGTTACGCAAAAGGAACTTTATCAAGCTCGCCTAATATTGATGCGCCAGTACCTGCACTTGACCCTGTTGAATGGTTAACGATGACCGATATGATGGGCAATATGACCCACGGCGGTGAGCATTCTGCAATGGCAGGTATGGCTGGCATGTCAGGTATGAACTCTAAAGAAATGGATCATAGCGCTATGGAGCACGGTGCAATGGCGATGGATCATAGCAAACATGGTATGTCTGAAAACCCATTGGCAGTTGCCAGCCCTAAAGTGCTTCATGCCAAAACGGAGTATGGAGCTTCAGTTGATATGCGCGTTGATATGCCTAGAACAAATCTTGATGATCCTGGTATTGGTTTACGTAAAAATGGTCGCCGTGTTTTAACACTTGCAGATTTACACTCACTTGAAGGGATCACTAACCAGCAAGAGCCAGAAGCTGAAATTGAGTTGCATTTAACCGGAAATATGGAACGTTATAGCTGGTCATTTGATGGCTTAGAATTTGGTAAAAGCACGCCAGTGCATATGAAGCATAACCAACGTTTAAGAGTTATTTTACAAAACGATACCATGATGACGCACCCTATGCATCTGCATGGTATGTGGAGTGATTTAGAAAACGAGCAAGGTGATGTGCAAGTGCGACGTCATACAATACCTGTTCAACCCGCACAAAGAATCAGCTTTTTAACCACCCCTCACGATGTAGGGCGCTGGGCTTGGCATTGCCATTTATTATTCCATATGGATGCCGGCATGTTTAGAGAGGTAGTCGTATCATGAAACAATTAAAACTATCTAAATCATTTAGTTTATTAATGTTAACTGGGGCTTCATTAATTAGTTTCCCTTTATTAGCGCAAAGTGAAATGGCACAAATGAATAGCGCTAAGATGCAACCACAAGGAGGAAGTGCACCTAAAGATGCAAGAGACCCCCATGCTTACTCTGCGGGAACAACTTTAACAGAAGGCCCATATGCGCTTGAGGGCAATGAGCGATTAACACTCGCTGATGAGCATCCATTTTACGCATTACTAGGCGATCGTCTTGAATATAACGAGCAAGCAAACGCAGGTGTATTTGACTTACAAGCATGGTACGGCACTACCTTTGATCGATTGGTAATTAAAACCGAGGGTGATTTCAGCGAAGGAAGTATTGAAGAAAACCAAACCGATATTTTATGGGGTCATGCCGTATCAGCATATTGGGATACTCAAGCAGGTGTTCGTCTTGATTACAATAAAGAAGGTGAAAATCGGCAATGGTTGGCTTTTGGCTTACAAGGTTTAGCCCCTTATTGGTTTGAACTTGATATGACAGCATACGTAGGTGAGCGAGGCAATACCGCATTTACGTTAGAGGCAGAGTACGAACTACTACTCACGCAAAAGCTAATTATACAACCGCGAGCCGAAATTACACTTTATGGCAAAAACGATAAACAAAACGAGCTTGGAAGTGGCCTATCAAGCAGCGCGATTGGCTTTAGGGTTCGTTATGAATTTACACGCCAGTTTGCGCCCTATATTGGCGTTGAATGGAGCAATAAATTTGGCAATACCGCCGACTATGCCACATCAAGTGGACAAAGTAGCAACAACACCGCATTTGTTGCGGGTATTAAATTTTGGTTTTAATCATTTTAAATAAGAGGTAATTATGAAGTTTTTTAACTCTGCAGTAGCCATTTTAGGTTTAGTGCTTACATTTTCCGCATCAGCGCATATATCACTCAAGCAATCAATACCTGCACAAGAAGCCATGTTAATGCAAGGACCAGAGGAACTTTCGTTAATTTTTAGTGGTGAAGTAAGGCTAGCAAAAGTCATCATCAAAGATGAAAAAAATAAAACAATAAACTTTGATTTCAAACCCAGCGCCACCCCAAGCACAGACTTTAATTGGTCATTACCGAGCCTAGCCCAAGGCACTTACACGGTTAAATGGACAGCACTGGGTGGTGATGGACATAAAATGACTGGCACGTTTAGATTTATGGTACATAAAAATGAATCGCATAAGATGATGCAAGAACAATCTAATACCCACAGCAAACATAATCATTAAGTAGCAACATCATGCAATTAAGTGAATGGTCAGTGCTCTTACTATTATTAAAACTAGCAAGCTATATAGCAATTGTAGGGCTTGCGGGCACTTTATTAATGCGCTTTATGTGTGGCAACAGCAATGTTGCAGAGCATCACTTAATTAGCTTTCATCAGTTCTTAAAACGTTGGCAAATTACGTGTGTAGTTACAGGTAGTATTGCTGCACTTTTACAAGTACCTATAGAAGCTGGAGCAATGGCTGAATCAGGCTTTATGGGAATGTTTGACCCCTTTATGCTTGAAATTGTTTGGCAATCAGTCATAGGTGACCAAGCAAGGTTTAGAATACCAGCGCTTATTATTGCTCTAATTAGCGCATGTATGTGGAATGTGGAATCAGATGATAACGTAGCAGGTTATAAAAACGGTGCCGTTATACTCATCATGCTTGGGTTTATCGCTTATAGCTTCACTTTTACTGGGCACAGTGCAAACGAAAATGGGTTAGTGAAAAGTATTTTAACCTTTCACCTTATTGCCATAGCGAGCTGGTTAGGGTCATTGTGGCCGCTTTACAAAAGCTGCACTTTACTACCTACCAGTGAAGTAAAGCGGTTAATGCATTACTTTGGTCAACTCGCTATTGTTATTGTATTTGTACTACTTATTTCGGGCTTAACTCTGCTCCTGCGGTACCTAGAGTCATTTTCTGCATTGTTTACATCAGATTATGGGCAACTAATTTTATTAAAGCTGTTACTCGTCAGCGCGATGCTGTTCCTAGGTGCATGGCATAAGCTTTTTTTAGTCCCGCAAATCACTCAACAACACCATATAAGTATATTAAAACGCTCGATTACTGTTGAAATAGTAATTGCCCTGTTTGTACTTATTACAACAAGTGTATTTACCACACTTGTTGGTCCGCCTATTTAACGATTAATAAAAAGGGAAACGTATGTTAATTAAATCCTTTAATTTAAAAATTTTATTGCTACTAATTTTTAGCACTGTTAGTTCTTTTACTGTTAGTGCACATGACGATGAAAAATATTCAAAAAAAGGCAAGGCCTTTGTCAATGTTGATAGCGAGGCTGCAAAAACAGTCAGCCTATTTCATGCATCTCTAAAACAAGGCAATCGCGAAGCTGCACGTAAATTACTGGCCGACGATGTCATCATTTTTGAAGGCGGAAGTGTTGAGCGTTCTGCAGATGAATACGCGAAACATCATATGATAGCGGATATGAAATTCTTAAGTGCTGTTAATAGTGAACTACTAGAGCATCAAGTTTACACAAATGGAGACATAGCTTACTCAATTTCAAGAAGTAAAACTCAAGGAAAGTACAAAGGAAAAGATATTAAGTCTATGGGAATGGAATCAATCACATTAAAAAACACCGATACAGGTTGGAAAATCACTCATATTCATTGGTCAAATTAAGGAGTTAACAATGCGAGTAATCTACATTACCTCAGCGTTATTTTTATCATTAACTATGTCATTTTCGGCGATAAGTATCGAAAAACAACATAAAGCATTAATAACTTATGAGAATTCAGAAAAACCTAAAATTGAGCTTACCGTTTATAAAAGTAAAAATTGTGGATGTTGTAATAAGTGGATTGCTCATTTGAGCGAAAACAATATTCAAACAAA
Organism: Pseudoalteromonas sp. S1612; assembly: GCF_005887175.1. Taxonomy (GTDB): domain Bacteria; phylum Pseudomonadota; class Gammaproteobacteria; order Enterobacterales; family Alteromonadaceae; genus Pseudoalteromonas; species Pseudoalteromonas undina. The sequence continues at coordinate 106,257 of NZ_PNDH01000032.1, forward strand.
AGCAATTAACGTCAATGACATGGGGACGATTAAATCTCAGTATCAAATAAAACCAAATATGCGGTCATGCCATACAGCCGTTTCAGCCGATGGATTTGTATTTGAAGGTCATGTTCCCGCCAAACATATAAAACAGTTTTTAGCTGAACAACATCCTGAAAAGACGATAGGGCTCTCTGTTCCCTCTATGCCTGCTGGTACGCCAGGTATGGAAATAGGCGATCGCTTTTATAAATATAATATTGAAATGCTTACGCACGATTTACAGCAGAATACTTATAAGCATATTAGCAAATACGCTGAGCAGTTTTAACACTTATGGCACAACTCTTGATGTAATATTAAACATTGATTCAATGATTAAATATATAGTGGGTTTACGCCTAATAACCTGTAAGAATTACCCATTGGTATAAATGATATACAAAGTAAATGATAGAAAGGAGCCATCTAATGTCGCAGTATTTAAAGTTTTTCTTAATGATAGCCACATCAACATTAGTCATGTTTGTACTGATGTATTTGAATACTTATCAGCTAAGTCATGTTTTTTTTAGTGAAACTCGTACTTATATGGCGCTTTATATGGGAGCCACGATGGCAGTGATAATGCTACTTTTCATGCTCAATATGTATAAAGATAAAAAGAAAAATATAACAGTACTCATTGCTAGTGTTACCGTATTTGCGGGAAGTTTATTTTTAGTTCGATCACAAGCGACTGTTGATGATAGCTCATGGATGTCGGCGATGATCCCACATCATTCAATTGCAATACTCACCAGTGAAAGGGCAAAAATCAAAGATAAGCGAGTCCAAGAGCTTGCAACAAATATTATTGAGGCACAGCGTCGTGAGATTAAAGAAATGCAGTGGTTACTAAAGGATATAGAGAAAAATGGCCTAGCAGAAACTCAGGAGCAAGCACAATCTAGGACAGTACCGGATTTTAATGCTAAGTAAAATTTTATACCAATACATAAAAGGGAGCTAAACATGAGTAAATCAGCCCAACTTTTTAGAATGGCCACAGATGAGCATATTTGCCCGTTTGGTTTAAAATCAAAAGACCTACTAGAGCGAGAGGGATATACAGTTGATGATCAGCTATTAACTTCTCGAGAGCAAACAGATGAATTTAAAAAACAACACAGTGTAGAAACTACACCTCAAACATTTATTGATAATAAACGTATAGGTGGCTATGACGACTTACGCGATTACTTTGATAAGCCAAAAGCTGGGCAAGAAGGTACAACTTACACGCCCGTGATTGCGATTTTTTCGGTTAGTTTTTTGCTTAGTGTGGCATTTAGTTTTGCAGCGAATAATAGCTTATTATCAATGCAAACCGCTGAACTATTTGTAGCCCTAACAATGGCAGTGTTAGCAATACAAAAGCTTCAAGACTTATTTAGCTTTACTAATTCATTTATAACCTATGACTTAGTCGCTATGAAAGTAGTCAGGTACGCCTATGTTTACCCATTTTTAGAAGCATTTGTTGGCATTGGAATGATAGCCGGATTACCAGCCTATATTATTGCCCCTATTTCATTGTTCATAGGTGGGGTTGGTGCTGTTTCAGTGATAAAAGCAGTCTATATAGATAAACGAGAGTTAAAATGTGCGTGTGTAGGCGGTGACAGTAACGTACCACTAGGGTTTATCTCCCTAACAGAAAACCTGTTTATGATCGCTGCCGGTATTTGGATGTTTATTAAGTAAACAACAGCTTTAATTTAAAAACATAATGGTGTACTAGTCAAGTTGTACCAGCTCATATCTGATCTTACAGTTTAAGTGAATACGTTTAGACTTCATCAGGCAGACTGCTATGAGCGAATTGCAGACGGTCGAATTAGTTGCCTTCTCCTAGCTTGCAAGGTAGCCTGTAAAGCATTCATAAAAACATGGACGCACTATGAAAGCTTTCTTTTTCATTTTTCTATTTGTCTTTTCTATTAGCTGTCTCGCTGTTGTAAAAAGGCATGATATTCCCCCTGAGAATTATGTGTCGAAAGAAGCTCCTAACTTCTTAGTGGATATGCCTCATGAAGGGCATGGCGCTTTAATTAACCCAAGGTGGGTTGTAACTGTCGCGCATACCATTTTTTATAATTATATTGGTAAAAGTTTAAGGATTGGATCAAATACATATCAAATTGAAAAAGTGTACATACATCCTGAATTTGAAAAACCTAGCGAAAGTTTGTTGAAAGGAAATTTAGCGCCTTTAATGAGTTTTTTTAAAGCAAGAAGTGATATTGCATTAATCAAATTAACTTCGCCTGTGAGCGATGTATTACCGATTACTCTTTACACAAACACAAAAGAACAAGGAAAAACAGTTACAGTTTTTGGTAGAGGTGCCACAGGTAATGGGCTTATTGGCGAAGAGTCTGAGACTAAATCTTTGAAACAGCTGAATCACTTCCAAAATATTATCGAAAATGCAGAAACTAATTGGCTGACATTCAGGTTTGATAAGGCACCTAATGGATTACCTCTAGAGGGAATGCACGCTTCAGGTGATAGTGGTGGAGCCTCTGTCATTTATCAGGGTGGTATACCCTTTCTTGTAGGGCTTTCAAGTTGGCAATTAGCGCATGGCGATATTTCTGATTTTAAGGGTGGGTTATATGGTACAACTGCATATCAAGTGAGAATTTCCAATTATAGTAAGTGGATTAAGGATGTATTAGCTAGCGAACCAAAAACTGTCAATTAGCGTCTGTTTTGGGACTGTAATGAAGTTCGACCTAGAGCGAGAAGCGGACGGTCGTTTAAGCTCGTTCTTGGACAATTTTGAGTTACATAGGTTGTTAAATTAACTCAGTTAGAATTAGGTGATGTATTGAATAAGCGGCTCGCCACGGCGGACTTTCTGGCAGTGTGGATGATGTGCAACGCAAGCAAACTCTGTTGGTTATGACGGGTTTCATAGGGTAAGCTAGTACATAACCTACTGACTGAGAAATATTTATGGACACAATAAAGAGCAAAGCTAGAAGGCAACCTCCATACAAATCCATTTGGTTTTGGGTGTTGCCATTTTTCACTCTAATTGTAGTGTTGACATTGGTCTCTATGGCTCAAAATGTCTCTGGCTTCTCTGAGGGGCTAAAACATACATTAGAAACCTATCGGATACCGCTGGCTTCTGTTGTTTTTTGTGTTACGACATTAATTCAATGGTTGATAGCTCACAACTCAAATAAGCCATCCGAATTAGAGGAGCAGCAAGTAATAAATAGACACCTTAGAGATGAGTATGATGTTAGTGAGCGTCTTTTAATTAAGCAGTTTGGTAAATTATCCTCTGACCGTGCATTTACTTTTATTTCAACAGATGACTTGCCAGCAATTCACTCAAAGGTGTATGCGGAAGACCGTCTAATTAAACGTAGTAAACTAAGTGTCTGTGATGAAGCGATACGAGCCATTGACTACTACTTTCGGAATACCGAAAGGCTACTAGAAGAAGCTCTAAACCTATTGCAAAACGAAGAAGCCAAAGAAACGCCGAACAGGCACATCAAAGAAAGTCTGATCATCCAGCTAATTCAGTATTTAAATCAATGTGCACTAACACTGCATTATGAAATTGGGATGAGGGTGATTAATTTGGATAGCTCAGATATAAATACCTACCGAGATGCTTTTTTCGAAACACTCCATCTAACAAACTTCTTAGGTGGAGAGTTATCCCCCATAGTGAATCAAGTGGTTGAAACCCCATCAACTGAAAAATCCAACTCACAAGAGGATATACTGAACATGTTTGTTGCTGCCCATGAAATAGCGGAGAGTTTAGTGACCAGTAGTGAAGGGGCTACATTTGGTGGCCTGTATAGAAGCATCCAGCTAAGGTCGATCATCAAACAAGCGCAGGGTTCTCCTTTATACCTATTAGCTTGTCAGGTTATTCAAGATATTGTTCTTGAACCACTACTAGGCGAAAGCGATAAAATAGGCGCTGTGGAGGTTGATGACAACTATCCAAAATATGACATATACAACCAAGCTGGAGAGAAGAAGCTAACTCTCGGTTACAAAGAGGTAGATGAGAACACTCTTACCCTCATCCTGAGCGGTGAAGGTGAGAACATAAAAACAACTGTAAGGTTTGTCGATTCGGAAAAGAAAAGGTTCGAAGTAGATAGGGACATGGGGGGGCGCTTTACCCTTGAGTGTAAAAAAGCTATTAACCGGCACTTAGTTATTGAATAGCTATCAACTTGACGGACTGCAGTGGATGAGTAAGTTTGACCATATAGCTAGAGTTTTTGTCATAAGGTAAAGTAAGTCAAATACTAAACTGAATGCTGTGTAGAAAAACTAACGTAAAACACAATGGAGTAGAAAAGAGTTGGACTGCCGAGCTTTCATTAGATACCAACTTATAATCTTAAAGTACAAAACGGAAGTAAACTTCCGGTTTCTAACCCAATATTGCTATATTTCGGAAGCAAACTTCCGTTTATAGGAATTCAAAGGCAGTTATCGGAAATATACTTCTGTTTTTGAAAGCGTTAACCTAGATAGCTATATGAGCCATTTTTTGGGTCTTATTTGAGCGAAAAGCAGATATTGACCGTTAATCGTTTCAACGACGGCAATTAGCCATACGTTGCATGTTTGCTCCCTTACTGGTTTTACGATATCCAAAACCGACATAACGACCATTAAGCAAATACCAAAGTAAAATAGGTATGTGCTCCAATCATATAGCCAAAGAGGATAAAGCGTTAATAGCACTGCTACAGGCCCTAGAATGCTGAAGACAGCTCTGGTATGGTTTTTATTTTTGTGCCAGTTGTATAAGTTTACCAATAGTTCCAAAGATGCAAAAATAGGTAAAAGCGTATTTACAGCTATTCCTTCGAAGTGAGAGAAGAAGCCTAGTCCTAATGCCGATGCAAGTGACCTTAATGCAGGGAAGCAGGCCGTGCCGCTAGCCAAACGCCACTAGAGCCTACTCTGCCTAATATTTTATTTATCATTTGAAAGTCTATTGGTTGATATTACCATCATTCTAAACTCCGTATATAAGTACGGAGTCAATCATTTTAATGAATCAATTATGGGGCAATGTGTTGGATCTTCGTTTTGCATACAGGTATTTGTCATATCCACAATTACTTTCTCTAAACGTTGAAGGTCATTAATTTTGTCTCGAATGATTGCTAACTTTTGTCGGCTTAATAGCTCAACTTGAGCGCAGTTGCTGTCCATAGACATTAGCGATTTTATTTCTCTTAACGTAAAGCCGAGCGCTTTGGCTTTTGTGATAAACCTAAGTTGTCCTGCTATTGTTTCGTCATATTGTCTATAACCAGATATTGGTTTTTCAGGTTGTGTAATCAGCCCTTCTCGTTCATAAAAACGAATGGTTTCTACATTTAAATTTAATGATTGTGCTAATTTGCCAATGGTTTTCATTATTGCCTTTGTGAATACTACTAATCTAAAGTTATATTTAGTTTAGCTATCCAATGATTTGATGATGCCGCACGCTTCAATTGTATTGTCTGAACCACAAGCACTTGCCATCTGTTGTAATTCAGCTTTAAGCGCCCTTAATTCTTTCATACGTTTATTCACTAGTGCAAGTTGCTGATCAATTAATGCATTAACGCTAGAGCAGCTTTCTTCTGGCTTATTTTTTAATTCGATAAGACGTTTAATATCATTGAGTGATATATCTAGGCTGCGAAAATGCTTTACGAATTCCAATTGTTTAAGTGCTTTACTATCATACAGCCTGAAATTACCTTCTGAACGGTTTGGATTTAACAGTAATCCTTCTCTTTCATAATATCTAATCGTTTGTACTGAACAGCCCGATTTTTTTGACAATTCGCCTATTTTCATCAATTTCCCCCAGACATTTGACTCTATAGTTACTATAGGATCTATAGTATAGGTATGCAACGAAAGGGATATATAAAAATGACTGAGAAATATTTAAACAATACGAATATCGTTAATTTTGAACACAAAGATATCCAATCCCTGATCGATCAACGAGGGTGGAAAAATTTGGATAATTTCAACAAAACTGGTGCCGCTTATCAGTTTGTAAAAGATGAAATAATGTTTGGCTATAACAAGAGTGATGATATTTCAGCAAGCGATGTGCTAGCAGATGGTTATGGACAATGTAATACTAAGGGTAATCTGTTAATGGCACTATTGCGTGGACTAGGTATCCAGTGTCGTTTCCATGGTTTTACCATTGATCAGCAACTACAAAAAGGTGCTATCCCAAGCTATGTATTTTGGTTAGCACCTAAATACATCATTCATAGTTGGGTAGAAGTTTACTTTGAAGGGCGTTGGATAAACTTAGAGGGCTTTATATTGGATGAGCAATACTTAAGCTCACTACAGCAGAAATTTAGCCAAGCAAAAGATGAGTTTTGTGGTTATGGTGTTGCAACAAAGTGCTTATCTTCACCCGGTACGGATTGGCGTGGAGAGGATACCTATATTCAAAAAGAAGGTATTCATGACGACTTTGGGCTTTATGATTCACCAGATAAGTTCTATCTCGAAAAAGGTACTAATCTATCAGGTGTAAAACGTTGGTTGTATCAACGAGTGATCCGACATTTGATTAATATGAATGTATCAAAAATAAGAAATAAAAAAGTACTGGAGGTACAAAATGCACAACCATAGTCACAGTCATCAGCATGGTAAAGACGACCGTATTGGTTGGGCATTTTTCCTTAATGTGACATTCACTATTATAGAATTTATAGGTGGTTGGCTCACTAACAGTACGGCGATAATGGCAGATGCCGTTCACGATCTTGGTGATAGTCTTTCAATAGGTTTTGCGTGGATTTTAAGTCGTTTTTCAGATAAAGAAGCATCAGATAAGTTTAGTTATGGTTATCGTAGACTTACACTCTTTGGCGCATTGATAAACAGTATTGTTTTAATCATTGGCTCAATTTGGATTTTATTTGAAGCAATTCCAAGGCTGTCCAATCCTGAAATGCCTGTAGTCGAGGGGATGTTAGGGCTAGCGATACTCGGCGTTGCCGTTAACGGATATGCTGTATTAAAATTAAAAGCTGGAGAAACCTTAAATGAAAAAGTACTTACATGGCACTTGCTTGAAGACGTACTTGGCTGGGTTGCTGTGCTTATTGTATCTATTGTGCTGTTATTTGTAGATTTGCCCATTTTAGATCCGTTACTATCTATTGGCTTCACATTGTTTATCTTGTTCAATGTTTTTAAAAATCTGAAATCAACAATTGTCTTGTTTCTTCAGGCCGCGCCAGATGAAGAAACTCAAGAAAGTATAAAACAGTCGCTAACTAACCTTCCAGAAGTTAATGGCGTACATCATCTGCATTTTTGGTCGTTAGATGGCGAAAGTCACGTATTAACTGCTCACATAGAATTAGTCGAAAAAACTGACGTTGATGAATTAATTAAACTTAAGGAACAAGTGGCTAAGAGACTTTCTGCCTATCGCTTGTCTCATACAACCATTGAATTTGAGTTTCCTAAAGAAACTTGCCGAGATGATGCGAATTAAACTTTAAAAATTAAAATAAAAAGATTAAATATAAAAGCAGCTTAAACATAAATTAAGCTGCTTTTTTGTTTTTAAATTTCGTCAGATTGCTGTTTACTACTCTCAGCGCCATGCGCCCATTGATATAAAATAGGCAATACAAACAAAGTTAAAATTGTAGAAGATACAATACCGCCGATAACAACTGTTGCTAGTGGTCGTTGCACTTCTGCACCAATTCCAGTGTTTAACGCCATTGGAATAAAACCTAAACTTGCGACCAGTGCCGTCATTAAAATAGGTCTTAAACGAATGATGGCACCTTCAATGATCGCTACGTAAAGGTCGCCTTTTTCATGCCAAAGATCTCGAATAAAAGCCAACATAACCAAGCCATTTAATACGGCAACACCTGACAATGCAATGAAGCCGACACCTGCCGAAATAGATAAAGGCATGTCTCTTAAATAAAGAGAAATTACGCCCCCAGTTAATGCTAACGGTACACCACTGAAAATGATCAATGCATCTTTTAATGAACCAAATGCAATAACCAAAATACCTAAGATAACAATTAGTGTGATCGGCACAACTAAGCTTAATCTTTTACTCGCTGACTCTAGCTGTTCAAAGGTTCCGCCATAATCAAGCCAGTATCCTGCTGGAATTTCTCCTTCCTGATTAATTTTAGCTTTCACTTCTTTGACAAAACCGCCTAAATCTCTACCACGAACATTGACGGTAACCACAACTCTTCTTTTACCTCTCTCACGGCTAATTTGAGCAGGTAAAGACTCAGATTTAAGCTCTGCAACTTCTTCAAGTGGCACATAGTTACCATTCTCAAGTGGAAGCGGCAGATGCTTCAAGCTATCGATATCCGTTCTTATTTGCTCCGGTAGACGAACAACTAACTCAAATCGTCTGTCTCCTTCATAAATGATCCCCGCAGATTCACCGCCAATTGCAGTAGCAACCCAGTCTTGCAGTTCGGTAACGCTCAAACCATACCTACCAAGCGCTTCTCGTTTAGGAATTACTGATAAAGATGGAACACCTGTGACCTGTTCCATTCGGGCATCAGCAGCACCGTCCACGGTTTTCACTATATTTAGAATATCTTTTGCGGTGAGTAATAACCGATCCAAATCATCACCAAATATTTTGATGCCGACATCAGCTCTAACGCCAGAAATCAATTCATTGAAACGCATTTGAATAGGCTGAGTGAATTCATAGTTGTTGCCCGGAATGTTTTTCAGTACCTCTTCCATTTCTTCAACTAATTCACTCTTTGGCTTTGAAGGTTCGGCCCAATCTTTACGTGGTTTTAAAATAACAAAGATATCAGCAATACTCGGTGGCATTGGGTCAGTTGCTACTTCTGGTGTGCCGATGCGCGAGAATACTTTATCAACTTCAGGAAACGCTTTAATACGTTGCTCAAGTACTTCTTGCATTTCTACTGATTGCTCTAGGCCAGTCGATGGAATTCTTAATGCCTGTAGTGCAATATCACCTTCATTTAATTGAGGAACAAATTCTGTCCCAAGCGTAGTTGCTAACCAAAGGCTATACCCCATTAACAGCGTTGAGAATGAGACAATAATCCAACGAAATTTCATCGCCATTTTTAACAATGGTTCATAAATAGACTTGGTTGAACGAATAACTACACTTTCTTTTTCGCTGATTTTACCTTTCATAAACACAGCTACAGCAGCAGGAACCAGTGTAACTGAAAGGATCATTGCGGAAATTAACGCCATAACGACAGTTGCCGCCATAGGGTGGAACATTTTCCCTTCAACGCCAGTTAGCGTGAAAATGGGGATGTAAACAACAGTGATAATTGCCACACCAAACAAGCTTGGACGTATCACTTCTGAAGTGGCTTCAAAAACGGTATTTAGGCGTTCTCTTAAGTCTTGCCTATGACCGTTGTGTTGGGCCTGTGCTAACCTACGGACAGAGTTTTCAACGATGATTACAGCCCCGTCCACTATCAAGCCAAAGTCCAATGCGCCGAGACTCATTAAATTGGCAGATACTCCTGCTTGCACCATACCTGTGATTGTCATTAACATGGAAATAGGGATAACAGCAGCGGTAATGAGAGCTGCACGTAAATTTCCAAGTAGAATAAATAACACAACAATAACTAAAAGCGCACCTTCAACGAGGTTTTTGGTAACGGTTGCAATCGCTTTATCTACTAACGTTGTTCTGTCGTAAACAGGCTCTGCGGTAATGCCCTTTGGCAGAGATTTTTGTATTTCGCTGAGCTTATGTTCCACTTCTAAAGCAACGGTGCGAGAATTCTCACCAATCAGCATCATGGTTGTACCAAGCACTGTCTCAATGCCATTACGAGTAGCAGCCCCTGTTCTAAGTTCTTTGCCTATAGCAACATTGGCAACATCACTTATTTTTACAGGAATACCATCGTTCTTTTTGATGATGATATTGAGGATCTCATCTATTGTCGCTAGTTGCCCAATGGAGCGTACTAAAACTTGCTGTCCGTTTTGTTCGATATAACCTGCGCCACGGTTGTCATTGTTTTTACGTAATGCATCAGATATTTCTTCAAAGGTTACCTGATGAAAAAGTAATTTTTCGGGTTTCGGCGTTATATGATACTGCTTGTTATAGCCGCCGATACTGTTGACCTCAATGACGCCTTTAACTTGAGCCAATTGCGGTTTAATGATCCAGTCTTGTATTTCTCTTAAGGCAATAGCGGTATAAGGCTCTCCATTAGGCATTTTAGCGTCAGGAGAAGCTTGTACGGTATACATAAATATTTCGCCAAGCCCTGTCGAAATAGGACCCATTTCTGGCTCTAAGCCAGAGGGAATAACGCCTTTTATCGCAGCTAATCTTGCATTGATTAAGTTGCGAGCAAAATAAATATCGGTTCCCTCTTCAAAGATAACGGTTACTTGAGATAATCCATATCTTGACAGGGAGCGGGTGTGAGACAGCTTTGGCAATCCGGCTAAGGCGGTTTCTACAGGAAAGGTCACCCTTTGTTCCGCTTCCAAAGGTGAATAACCGGGGGCAGAAGTGTTTATTTGTACCTGCACGTTTGTTATATCTGGAACAGCATCAATGGGAAGTTTTTGATAACTCCACATGCCAACGCCGATGATTACCATCAGCAGACTTAATACTAAATAGCGTCTATTTATTGCTAGACGCAAAATTGATTCAATCATATTGCGTCTCCTAATCGTCGTCTTCTACTTCAGATTTCAAAATATCCGCTTTTATCAGATAACTGTTTTTGTTTACATATTCAGCGTCTTTACTGAGGCCATCAATGACCTCGATATAGTTTTTGTCTGAACGTCCGAGCACAAGTGGCGCAAACTCGTACTCTTCATCTTCTTTTACAAAGACACCAAATTGTCCTCCCAGTTCTTGTATCGCAACTTTCTCGACGGCTAAATCCACCTCAAATCGGTTTATCCTTACGCTGCCCATTAATAATTGGCCTGAGGTTAGGTTTAGCTCAGTGTTATTTAAACGTACACGTGCTAAAACATAAGACTGATCTTTAGCTGGAATTATATTGGTGATGGTTGAGTTGAATGCCTGTTCACCATGCTCAATATCAACAGGTTGACCGACTTTGATTTGATTATATTGGCTGGTAAACACCTTAAATTCAGCCCACAAGGTGTCAAAATTGACGATTTCAAACAAGCTAGTGTTTTGCGTGATACCGCCAATATTTCCATTTCTCTGTAAAACAGTCCCAGAAACAGGGGATGTTATTTTATAGGTATTTAAGCTTTCATTAGATTCAATAACGGCTAATAGATCTCCTTTTTTTACCTTATCACCAACAGTGGAGTTAATTGTCTTTATAACGCCGTTATATCTAGCGCCAACTTGAAATAATTGTTCAGCGCCTATCGTCGTAGCGCCGTATACAGGGATAGTTTGGTTCAACGTTTTTGAAGCTAAATAGGCTGTTTCAACACCAAGCCTTTTTGCCATGTTATTGTTTATTTTGCTAATGCCTTCTTCGCCTTCATGTTCATCTTCACTAGCGATAACACTTTGAATGGGTGATAGATACCCAATAAAAATCAATAGTGCGAGTAAATAGTTTTTCATTTTGAATTCCTAAACGATTCAGTTAATAACTGAATCAATAAATTGTTATTAAACTTAAAGTGATGTTTATTTAGAGTGACAGCGCTTCGTTTGTTAGTTTTTCTATCTCTGCGCCATAAATTAGGGCAGCAGATGCCGCATCAATGAGGGTTCGCCGAGCATTTAACAGCTCTTGTCTAGCCGATACATAATCAAGATATCCATATCGACCTTTTTGATAGGCGTCTTGAGTATCTTCCAGTGCATCTTCAAGCATTGGGATAACCGACTGCTTTAATGAATTAGCTGTTAATATGGCTTGTTTTCTATTGGAGTATGCTCGTAGTAAGTGATTTCTAAACCTCAACTTAGTCGCCTCTTTCTCTATGGCAACTTGGTCACGCTCTGCTAGCGCACTAGCGATTGCACCAGAATTTCGCTTTTCAGCAAACAAAGGTAAGCTAAAGCCAGCGACCAGTGCCGTATCATTGGCTTCTTGAGAGCGCCTAACACCAACAGACCATTTGATATTGGCCGTTGACTCTGTTTTAGCCAACTGTAATTCGGCCTCTTTTAGTCGCTGCTCACTTGCATAAACTTGAATAGCAGGGTTTTTCTCTAATTTCGCAAAGAGACTACTAAAATCACTATCATTGCCAAACTGAAACAGATCTCCAGTTACTCTAGAGAATGACACTGATGTTTCTCCCCAGTAAGCTGATAAAGAAAGCTTTAGATATTCCAAGCGCTTTTGTTCAGATTGAAGGGTGAGGTTAGCCTGAGCAATAACTGCTTTTGAACGTTTCACTTCAGCCTCAGGAGTAGCACCTGCGCGGTTACGCTGAGATACAATCTCTAACGTTTCTTGTGCTAAGCTCAATGCATTATCTGCCAATATCACTCTTTGTTGGGCTGCAAGTACTTCCACGTACTTCTCAGTGACTTGAGCCATTAAATTAAGCGCAGAGACTTCTTTCTCAGCATTGAGTAGTGCTCTTGATTTTGAAACAAGTCCAATCCGCGCTGAGCGTTTATCTCCCATTTCGATAACCGAAGATAGAGCGACTGTTAATTCAGCACTGTCGAATGCATTAAATTCACCTGAGCCTGCAAAGTTCTCAGCTTCAACTTCTAGTTCATAAGCGGGATTTAAACTTGCTGTTTGTTCTTGTCCTGTTAATGCGGTTTGTTTGAAATCAAATATTTTGAGTTCAGGATTTTGTTTAAGCGTCCACTGAATTGCCTCTTGAAGATTTAACTGCTTTTCAAAGGCATAAACATTAAATGTAAAAAGTGACAACGCGAGAAACGCGATATATTTAAGCTGAGGTGTTACACACCTCAAAATTGCTATCTTGCGATGCTCACAGGTATTAAGTGCCATGTATACTTTCCTATAAATTAATATGTGATATTTAGGTCATTAACATTTGACCTTTCTTAATTTTCTATAAAATTTAGGCGTATTTAGGTGGGCGGAATGGCACCGACATATAGCCTTTTAGCTCAGGAGAAACTAAGGCGTAGGTAAGGAAATATTCTATTTTTTGTAAAATATTACAAGAATAATCTGCATTTAAAAATAAGTGACAACAGCAACAAAAATTACAATTATCAATTAAAGTTTGGCTATTACTCACCTCAAATAAATTGGAGGTTTCTGGAGATTCTAGCGGGGTAATAGACTCAGTTAGTGATGTATTAAAAGAACTTTCAATTAAGTTTACTTCAAGCTCTTCTAGCGAAAAAAACACAGATTGCACCGCGATTAAAATCATTATCACGTATGATATATATGGTTTAAAATATGACGGACGCATTAGGTTCATTGTTATCTAGTTCGCTTCAATCAGTCTGATAGTTCCCAAAGTCGTTGGGACTATGTTTAAATCTGAAACATGAGTAAACCCTGATTCAACCTCTAAAGAAGGAAGGACTCCATCTACATTATCTTTTGTAGTTTCAAAACCATCTAATAACTGAACGACAAAGAACAATATCCGTTGAAATATTGAAGTCGGCTTTCCCCAGTCAGCAATTAATAAAATGCCACCCGGTTTCAGTACCCGACGAATTTCAGTTAATGTCGCACGCTTAGTTGAACGGCTTAAGTGATGAAAAAACAAACTTGAAACTACGATATCAAAGGAATTATCACTAAAAGGCATTTCTTGTCCAAAGCCCTGTCTAAAAGAAATATTAAGATCCTTGCCTATAACTTTTTTCTGTGAAATATCTAAAGCGGTTTGGTCTGCATCTAAGCCTATTACGGTATATTTAGGTGATTTTTCAGCTATTAATTTTGTTAGCGTTCCGGTTCCACATCCAACATCAAGTAGGTTGTTTCCTTTGACGTTGGCAACTTTATCTACAATCAGTTTTTTAAAAAATGCTTCTCTCGTGGTGATAGCAACGAGGCTGTCATAAAAATTAGTTAACCAATGAAATCGTAATGGCGGAATGTAGGCATTGTTTTTCATAACTTCATTTCCCTTTAGCCGTTTGAAGCAGACTTAAACTAGCTATAAAGATGCTATTAATGGTTTTAAAATTTAAATAAATAGCCATGATGAATTTGTTTAATACTTTAGCTGTAAGATACGGCGAGCACCGTTTAAAACGACAACAGCAATAATCAAACCAATCACTAAATCTGGATAACGGCTGCTTGTTACTGTAACTAAAAAGCCAGCTAAGATTACCCCAACATTTGCAATAACGTCATTTGCGGAAAAAATCCAGCTTGCTTTCATATGAGCGCCGTCTTCTTTATTACCAAATATTAAAAATAGACAAGCAATGTTAGCGATTAGTGCTATTCCACCAAATATCATCATTAAAGAAGAGATCGGTTCACTACCGTAAACAAAGCGTCTTACGACTTCGCTCAAAGCACCTAGCGCTAGAATAACTTGAAGCACACCAGATATATGTGCCGCTCTAAGTTTCATGCTGATACTTTTACCTACCGAATAAATAGCCAAACCATACACAGCAGCATCAGCAAACATATCTAATGAGTCCGCAATTAGGCCAGCAGACTGTGCAATCAACCCAGCAATTACTTCTATAAAAAACATGACTCCATTAATGGCTAACAACCATTTTAGGGTTGATGCTTCTTTCATCTCATTTTTTTGGGCTAGATCTTTTGCTTTTGCAGCTTCGGTGCTGCAACTTTCTTTAGTTGATGCCAACTCTGCACCGAGATTGAGTTGTTGTAATTTTTTTGTTATCTCATCTAAATTTTCATCATGAAAAACCTTGACTAAACGGCTAGGAATATCAAATTGCAACCCAACTGAAGGCTCAATTGAGTCAAGTGCTAACCTAATCAATCTCTCTTCTGAAGGACAGTCCATTTGAGGTACTTTAAATGTACTGACAAACGCGCCACTATAGTTATCTAATTGTGTATCAATTTTTACATCTTCATTGGTAGAAGATGATTGACACTGACCACTACATTTTTCTGACATATTTAACATTCCGTAATAATATTAAAATAAGTATAAAATCTATAGTGGCTATAGAGTCAAATAAAAAATTATTTAATGTAAAAGCGTGGAAACTGAATTGAAAAGCTAGTTTAAGAAAATAGTTTCTGCTAGTATTTTAAATACTATATTTAACTGGTGATAACTTTGAACCTTAATGTTGTACTAAAAATGCTCTTGGTTATTTCGATTGTTTTACAATCGTTAACTGCTGTAGCATCCTCAACATCTGAGAATCACCAAATAGATATAGAGCACCTTCAAACTCAACATGATCATGCAGATGATCGAAATGTCTCAAATGATAATGTAGGTGATGAGCAGCATAATGAAAAAGATTGTCATCACTGCGGACATTGCAGTGGCAGCCACTTATCTTGGATTTTAGTCAGTAATTCAAATACCACGGGCAAACTAAACATTATCAATAAAACGCCTTATCAAATTGATCAAACAAGTACCTTTCTTGAAGCGATACTTCGTCCGCCTATTTCTTAATTAGATTAATTTTTAATGACCTATTTATCCTTTAATAATGGATAAAGGTTTCGTGTTTATTAATTTTAAAATTAAGAATTTTTATGTATATATATTTAAAAAATGCAGGTTTAGTCCTGTCTTTATGCATGGCTGTGAGTTTTTCAGTTGCCACTTATGCCAAACAGAAAAGTATTTCATGGCTAGATAGTCAAATAAATAAAGATCCCGAAGTTGTTGCGGCTAAAGAGTTACTTAATGCAAGTAATCATAGAGCCAAGAGCTTAACTAAAGCCGTATATAACCCAGAGCTTGAAGCAAGCTATGAAAAAGAGGGTGATTTTGATAATTATTCTATTGGTATCAGTCAAACGATTGATTTTTGGGATAAGCAATCAGCAAATAAAAGCATTGGTGAAATTGGTGTTTATGCAAACCAGCAACAATTGTTATCTCTACTCGATTCTAAAAAGGCTAACGCTTTAACTGCAATAGTTAATTGGCAAGCAGCAAAAAAGGTGGCTCAGTTACTTTCAGTAAGAGAAAATCAATTACAAACGCTCGTTGGAATTATTGAAGATAAGCGAAAAGCAGGACTTCTAGAGCCACTTGACGCTGAACTGGTTTATTTAAACTTGTCCCAAGTTTTCAGTGAAATATCTGAGTCGCAAATTGCTTTGAAAAATGCAGAGGTAAATGTTCAGGAGTTATTGCCTGATTGGACGCCTAATACTACCAATTTGT
This sequence comes from Pseudoalteromonas sp. S1612, assembly GCF_005887175.1. Taxonomy (GTDB): domain Bacteria; phylum Pseudomonadota; class Gammaproteobacteria; order Enterobacterales; family Alteromonadaceae; genus Pseudoalteromonas; species Pseudoalteromonas undina. Next base: position 122,622 of record NZ_PNDH01000032.1, read on the forward strand.
TTTCATTTACTTTTGGAGCAACAAACTATTCATTTAACTCTCAGTGGGTTGAGGAACATCCAAAAGTTAAACTCGCTAGAGCGCAATGGAAGATAAAACAATCTAAAGCTCAACTAACCACTATGGAATCTAAAGCCAATCCAACCATTGGAGTTAACGCAGGGAAAAGTGGAGATGAAGACTTGATTGGCGTGACTTTCTCAATGCCTTTAAATATCAGAAATAACTATTCAGATACTGTTAAAGCCGCTTATTCAGAAGCAATTGCAGCAGAGGCTAACTTTCGGTCGGTTTATCGAAAGCAGTCATTTGAAGCAAAAGCTAATTATGAATCGCTTATTGTCAGTAAAAAATATTATGAGCAATGGCAAAAACTGACAAAAGGCAGATTAGATAGCAGCGAAAACTTATTAAATAAGCGCTGGGAAGCTGGTGACATTAATACTTCTGACTACTTACTTGCATTAAATCAACGTGCGGAAGGGCTTCATGCAGGAATACGTTTGGAAAATCAATTCAAGCTTGCAGAAATATCCTTCATTTTAAGTATGGGTCAGTTATCCAAATTTGAGATTTGAGCGCTTTGTTTTTTCAGTAGCGAAAAACGAAATCTTAAATTTATTAAAAATATAGGTTACAAAAATGAATACAGTAATTAGTAAAAAATTTTTAGCCGTAGTAATTAGCTGCCTGTTAGTTGGGTTTACTACAAATCATGATGCTTTTGCACAGTCGTCAGATGGAACTGGTTCTGTCACAAACGTTTCGAAACAAGAAGAAAAAGAACATCAAGATGAGCATGAACACGAAAAGGGACATGAAGAAGATAAAGGTGACCATGACGAGCACGGCCATGAAGGTGGTAATAAAGAGGGAGAAGAAGAACATGAAGAAGGTATCACTATTGATCCAAAGAAGATGTCGCTTGCTAACATTAAAGTGGAAAGTGTTAAGCCTGAATATCAATTTAGCTCCGTATATGCACCTGGCGAAATAAAAGCTAATGGCTATAAAAGTTATGTGGTATCACCACGTACAGAGTCAGTCATTATCAGTCGCCATGCAGCGCTTGGCGAGTATGTAGAAATAGGTCAGAAGTTAGTTACATTATTTAGTGAAGCAATGGCACAAGCACAAGCTGACTATTTAATCGCTTCAACCGAATGGCAACGTGTAAAAAAGCTGGGTAATAAGACGGTGAGTGAAAGTCGATTATTACAAGCTGAAACAACATACAATGCGAGCTATGGCAAGCTCATTGCTTTAGGGTTAACTGAAAAAGCAATAAATGGTATTTCTAACAAAGACATTAAAGCATTTGGACAATATGCATTAACGGCGCACCGTGAAGGTGTCGTGCTTCAAGACGACTTTATCCAAGGGCAACGTGTTGATGCTGGGGATGCAGTCATGTTGTTAGCTGATGAAAAACAACTATGGGTTGAAGCAAAAGTTTCTCCAAATAAAAAGCTAAATTTATCAATTGATTCTCCTGCGGTACTTAAATTAGAAGGCCAGAGTTACAATGCCAAAGTTATCCAAGAAGCCCATACAATTGATCCCGTAACTCGTACAAGAATTATTAGATTGGGGGTACAGAATGCTGATGATAACCTTCATTCAGGTATGTTTGTAAAAGTTTACTTTCAGTTTGCCACAAAGCAGAAAGTGATGGCTGTGCCAGAAGAAGCATTGATCCGCAGCGCAGATGGTGATTGGACCGTATTTGTCGAAGACCACCCTGGAGAATTTAAAGCTGTAGAAGTAGAACTAGGCCGAGCCTTAGGTGATTTTAGGGAAATCATTGGCCTTGATAGTGGGACGCGAATTGTAACCAAAGGCGCATTTTTTGTTGCTTCTGAAATCGCTAAAGGCGGATTTGATCCGCATAACCACTAAGGAGCAAGACTATGTTTAATAAAATAATAGATTGGTCTGTTAATAATAGACTCCTGATTTTGATTGCGCTGTTTGCCACAATTGTCGGCGCAATTATGGTTATACCAAAACTAAATTTAGATGCCTTTCCTGATGTTACTAATGTTCAAGTTGCTGTAAATACTGAAGCGCCAGGACTAGCTGCTGAAGAAGTTGAACAACTCATTACGTACCCCATTGAAGCGGTCATGTATGCCTTACCTGATGTAGAACAAGTGCGCTCAATTTCTAAAACAGGCTTGTCTGGCGTCACGGTTGTTTTCAAAGAAGGCACCGACATTTACTTTGCAAGACAACTTGTATTTGAGCGTCTTCAAGCCGCAAAAGAACTGATACCAGAAGGTGTCGGCACACCCGAAATGGGGCCAAACACCTCAGGGCTAGGCCAAGTATTTCAGTACCTTCTTATTTCAGATAAAGATGCAGGCTATGATGCTATGGCACTCAGGAGTCTCAATGATTGGGTAGTAAAATTACTCGTTATGCCTGTCGATGGTGTTACTGATGTACTCTCCTTTGGAGGTATTGTTAGGCAGTACCAAGTAAATGTAGATCCATCTAAGCTTCTTTCTTATAACCTAACGCAAGAAGACGTTGTTGGTGCCCTAGATAACAACAATGCCAATGTTGGCGGATGGTATATGAACCGTGGGCAAGAGCAGCTTGTTATTAGAGGTGCAGGTTGGTTTGAAAGTGGTGACGCTGGTATTAGTAATATCAAACAAGTTCCCGTCAAAACAGTTGATGGGACAGTTGTGACGGTTTCGGATATTGCTAAAGTTGAAATGGGCAGTGAAATTCGTCAAGGTGCTGTCACAATGACGCGCAAAACCGAAAACGGTAAAGTCGAAAATTTAGGTGAAGTTGTCTCTGGCATTGTCTTAAAACGCATGGGGTCTAATACTAAAGCCACCATTGATGGTATCAATGCAAGAATCCCATTGATTAATCAAGCATTGCCTAAAGGTGTTCGCTTTGAACCATTTTATGATCAGGCTGATTTGATTGAAAAAGCCGTTGATACAGTAGTTGATGCACTATTACTAGCATTTATTTTCATCTGTATTGTATTAGCACTATTTTTAATGAATATACGTGCAACCTTCCTTGTCCTAATATCTATTCCAATTTCAATTGGTATCGCGTTAATGATCATGGCTTGGTGGGGCATTTCTGCAAACCTTATGTCATTGGGTGGCATTGCCGTAGCCATTGGTATGCTAGTTGATGGTTCAGTCGTGATGGTTGAAAACATGTTTAAGCATTTAAATAGACCAGACTCTACCCATTTAAAAACTGTAAAAGAAAGAGTGCCTAGTGCTGATACTGATCCACATGATGTAGAACAAGATGAGCATGGTATTAAGTTACGTCTTCAAAATGCGGGTAAAGAAGTGGCTCGTCCCGTATTTTTTGCAGCTTCTATTATTTTAGTTGTATTTACGCCTTTATTTAGCTTTGAAGGTGTTGAGGCAAAGTTATTTCAACCTATGGCAATAAGCATCATTTTAGCTGTTATATCTGCTATTGTGGTTGCGTTGTTTGTTGTACCCGCTTTAGCTACTTATTTATTTAAGTCAGGTGTAAAAGAGAGGGAAAGCTTTGTTCTTAGGCCATTAGACAAACTCTACAGAAAAGGGCTTACATTCGCACTAAAACGCACCAAATTAGTCATTTCAGCCGCACTTATATTAGTTTTCTCTGCCTTTGCATTAGTTCCATTAATTGGTACTGAATTTGTACCTGAGTTAGAAGAAGGGACGATAAACTTAAGAGCAACGCTTGCACCTTCTTCCAGTTTAGATACCGCGCTCACTGTGGCACCAATTCTAGAAGAAAAACTAATGGCTTTCCCTGAAGTAACCTATGCATTAAGCCGAATTGGTCGAGCAGAAATAGGTGGAGACCCAGAGCCTGTGAATAACATCGAAATTTACATAGGGTTGAAGCCTGTTTCTGAGTGGACCAGTGCATCTAATCGATATGAACTTCAAGGAAAAATGGAGAGATCTTTAGAAGAATTCCCTGGGTTGCTACTCAACTTTTCTCAACCTATTGCGACTCGTGTCGATGAGCTACTATCTGGTGTTAAGGCTCAGTTGGCGATAAAGTTGTTTGGGCCTGAACTTGAGGTACTGGCGGCTAAAGGTCAAGAAATAGAAACAGCAATTAAAAACATTGAAGGTGCAAGGGATGTTGCATTGGAGCAAATTGCTGGTGAAGCGCAATTGGTGATAAGTCCTAACAGGCAAGAACTATCACGCTTTGGATTGTCTGTGAGTGACATAATGGAGGTTGTGCGTGATGGTATTGGTGGTGTTGAAGCCGGACAAATAATCAATGGTAATGAACGTTATGATATTTACGTTCGCATAGAGGAAGAGTACCGAAGTAACAAAGAAGCTATTGCTGATATTCGGCTTCAATCACCTACTGGTGCTTGGGTGCGACTGGGTGACGTAGCCTCAGTCTCATTTGAGTCAGGCCCACCACAAGTTAGACGCGATGATGTACAACGAAGAGTCGTTATCCAAGCAAATGTACAAAATCGAGATATGGGAAGCGTGGTTGCCGATATCAGAAAGGTAATTGCTGAAAAGGTTGACTTACCTTCAGGTTATTCTGTTTCGATTGGCGGCCAGTTCGAAAGTCAAAAACGTGCTCAAAATAGGTTAGCTATAGTTGTACCTTTATCGTTAGCTCTAATCGCACTACTACTTTACTTTGCCTTTGGTTCTGTTGGTCAAGCTATGCTGATATTGGTCAACGTGCCGCTTGCTGTAATTGGCGGAGTTTTCTCCTTATATTTATCTGGACAATACTTGTCTGTACCAAGCTCCGTTGGCTTTATTACCTTATTTGGTGTAGCGGTATTGAATGGGGTCGTTATGGTAGAAAGTATCAACCAACGTATTAAAGACGGTCTAGAAGCATCTAAAGCCGTTTTTGAAGGCGCTACTTCAAGATTAAGACCTGTACTTATGACTGCTATAACATCAGCTTTAGGTTTGATACCGATGTTAATGTCTAATGGTGTTGGTGCAGAAATACAGCGCCCCTTAGCGAGTGTTATTGTTGGCGGCTTGGTAACTGCAACACTGTTAACATTATTTGTTTTACCTGTTTTATATCGCTGGTTTTCAGAGAAAAAAATAAAAGAGCTATCCAGATAAAATGACTGTGAACTCTAACCCCACGCTAAAGTCACGTTTAGCGTGGGGTTATTGAGTAGATGAACGAAAAGAAAGATTAGATTTAACAATAAACTAATAGTCATGACTGCTTTGTCGGAATATTTGTCGTTAAACAGGCCAAAGCTAACTTCCGCTTTCGTATCTTTGCAGTCTTAATCTCTATGTGTCTCAAGGTCGGCTTATGGCACAGAGCAGACCGCCGGTAATTATTGAGTGATGCAATCCACGGCTATAACTGCCCATGAATACAAGTTCTTTATGTAATGAAAAATAAAGATGCGCTGTTGCTACTCCGCAAAGCATCGGCCTAAATAAACTCTACCTCGAAGTAAACCGATTAGCTTTCGTATAACAGATAGGCAAATTATCAATTCAAATCACTTACTGTAATAGATGTTTTCAAGCGATTTCTCGTTGTTTAAGAAATTTACCTAATAAAAAACATAATTATTTTTAGAGTGTAATTTAGTTAATAAATCTCAATTTAAGTGCCATATTTCATTATAAATCAATAAGTTCTCAACGCGCCGTGAATTCTCGATTTAAGTGGCACTGATCAAAAAATGCAAAAAATTTAATTTTTGATCAAAAACCAATTGATAACTATTTTCGTTTAGATTAATATAAACCCACTAAATGAAATTGAGAGTTGTTTGTATTCATGTATATTTGTCTTTGTCACGGTGTGACTGATAAAAAAATTGAGCAAACCATCGACGATGGTGCTACTACCATGCGCGAGCTAACTAAAGAGCTTAAAGTGGGCAGCCAATGCGGTAAGTGTTGTTGCTGTACTAAAAAGATCCTCAATCGTAAACTGATTCAAATAGCAGATATAACCGATCAAGTGGCTTAATAGTAATTTATAAAAGTAGGCCCTATCTGAACGAATTGGTTTAACATTTAAAAATTAAACATAAAAAAAGCAGTCTTAGCTGCTTTTTTTGTATTTATAACTTTAACTTACAGTTGCGATTGTAAGTAGTTTTCAAGCCCAGTGTTTTTGATCAGTAGTTGCTGTGTTTCTAGCCAATCAATTTGTTCTTCTTGCTCATTTAAAATGTTATCGAGCGCTTCACGGCTAATGTAATCTTTTTTACTTTCAGCTAGTTTAATGGCTGTACGTAGCTCATCTACTGTATCAAGTTCAAAGCTCATGTTAGCGGCAATCATTTCTTCGCTGTTTTCGCCAATGCGTAAGCGTCCTAAATCTTGAAGATTCGGCAGGCCTTCTAAAAATAAAATACGCTCAATTAAACGATCGGCGTTTTTCATTTTTTGTATCGATACTTTGTAATCAGCTTTGTCTAGTTTACTAAAACCAAAATCTTTAAACATGCGTGCATGTAAAAAGTATTGGTTAATACCCACAAGCTCATTAGCAAGTACTTTATTTAGTGCTGCAATAACGTCTTTATCGCCTTTCATAATATAAGTCCTTATTCGCCCATTTGAGCTTGGTGATAGTTTTGAGTGCCAATTTTGTCAATCAGACCCAGTTGTTGCTCTAACCAGTAGACGTGATCTTCTTCGGTATCAAATAATAGCTTTTCTAAAATTTCACGAGATTGATAATCTTGCTGTTGTTCACAGATAGCAATAACCTCTTTAACACACTCAACCACTTCAAGTTCTAAGGTTAAGTCGTTTTGCATCATGCTTTTTACATCGCTACCAATTAAGAGGTCACGACGTTTGGTCATGTTTGGTACACCTTCTAAAAAAAGAATACGTTTAATTAACCAATCAGCGTGATCTTTTTCTTCTTCCATTTCATGGTTAAGACGCTCATAAAGTTTGTTTAAGCCCCAATCGTCATACATGCGAGAATGAATAAAATACTGGTCAATAGCAGCTAATTCGTTAGCTAACAATGTATTGAAGGCGTCGATTACTTTTTGATTACCTTTCATGGCGCTTACCTTAAAAATTCTAATTGTGGCTAGTCTAGTATATAGGCACAGAATTGCAAGTAATTTACTTATAAATCATATGGTTAATATTGAGTTTGATTCTCGTTTAAGTTTGCATTGCTGGTTGATAAATGGACATGTTGTTATTTGTATTTTAGATCAGTAAGTTAGTTGAAGGTATTAAGCGCGTTCACACTGTAAAAGTGTGAACGCGTAAGTGATCAAAATTGATAAGTAACACCCACTGTGGCCGTTGTACCTAATCCTTTAATATTGTATCCACCATACGTGTAAGATTGCGCGCGGGCAGGGAAGTAGTCTTGGTTAAACAGGTTTTCTATCCCGATAAAACCTTGCCAATTATCTGCAAACTGATATTGGCCACTTAAGTTAAAAACAGTGTAGTGATCGACAGGCCCCTGATCGCCAACATATTTACCATTATCATTAGGCTCAAAGCGTTTTCTATCACCCACATATAAGTAACTTAATGTTAGCGACATACTGTCAATAGGCTGCCAGTTTAAATTAGCTGTGGCCTTTGGTGGGCTGATTTGTTTAGCGCCTAAATATACATCGGCTTCGGTGTTTTTACCTTCAACATAGCTATAGGTTGCAAGTAGTTTAAGTGTTGAGTTTATGCTGTAGTCTATCAATGCTTCATAACCCCAAATTTCTTGAGGTGCTCGTACCGGTTCATAAACGCCGGTTACTTCATTAAATTTATTTGTAGTGCCAAGCTCAGATGTGCTTCGATATGCTGCGACTTCTAAACGCACAGCATCAAATTGAGAATTAAAACCAATTTCATAATTATCGATAATTGAAGCCTGTGTTTGAATAAGCCCAATATCGTTTACGGTAGCAGAGCGAAGTAGGCGGCCAATATCTGATATATCCGACCCTTGTGAATAGCTTAAAAAGGGGCTGAATTTTTCATCTAGATTGTATTTAATACCCACGTTATAGGTTGTGGCATTGTAATCAACCGTGTCGCCTTTTACGTTAATAGGCACAGAACATTGCGTCGCCGTTTTACATAATTTAAGAGTACGGTAATCGTCTACGCTAAGGTCGATGTTTTCTTTGCGCACACCAGCTTTTATAATTAAGTCATTAGCAATAACCCATTTTGTTTGCAAAAAGCCTGCGATACTTTTCATGTCCATTTCAGGAACCCAAACACGACCATCAACCAGTGGCTGTGAAGTAATATCATTTAACGCATCAATGCCGTAAATAAATGAAGCTTCAATTGAGTTAAAGTCTACTTGGGTATTAAAAGTTGCTCGTGCCCCTTTTTTTTCTGAACTTATAATTGATTGCCCGCCTTGGTAATTTTCCTCAGGGTTGGCAAGGTTTGGCGAGAAGAAAAACACATTTTCTATATCTTGCATGTAGATATCTAAGGTCATTTGTGTGTTTTTAAACAGGGCATAGTCGGTATATTTTAGGGTTATATTTTCGTTACCTTCAGGTCCTTGTGGTTTACCTTGTTTTTGTAATTCTGACGGCACGTGAATGGCGTAGGTTTTTTCTCCTAGGCTCATATCACCAACAACATCGCCTAAGTCGGTTTTTTGTTGTGAACTGAAGTAGTTATAACTAAATTGGAGTTGCTTTTCATCATCAAAGTCATAGCCAAGCTTAGTGAAGTAATTTTGTGTAACGGCATCAGATAAACCATATTGTAAACCGAGAATATCGCCTTGCGAATCGCGTTGTACACCGTTTTCTTCATAGCTTGCAGTTACTAAGTAGCTAAATTTATCTGCACGACCATTCAATGCTGCAGATAACCTTGCGCCTGCGCTTTCTTCAAGTTTTACCGCACTAAAACGACTCGATAAGCTTATTTCACCTTGGGTTTGGCCATCGCTTTGTGCTTGCTTGGTAATATAGTTAATAATTCCGCCTGATGCGCCGTTACCATAAATAGACGTGGCTCCTTTAATGACTTCTATTCGGCTTATTGCACTCGGATCTAAGGTTTTTATTCCTAATGAACCGTTACGCAGTGGCGTTGATTGTGGCACACCGTCAATCATGATCAGTGGTGCACGACCACGCAGAGTTTGCCCTGTATTGCTTGAGCTTCCGGTGTCTGGTGCTAGGCCTGGAACCATTTGTGCTAAAAGACTTTGTAATTCAGGGTTAACTTTTAAATGCGCTTCTATCTGTTTTTGACTAATAATAGTAATAGAAGCTGGAACCTCATCAATACTCTCAAAAACACGACTACCCGAAACAATCACGTGTTCCATTTCTGATTGATTTAAATTTCTTTGGATTGTTGAATCGTCTGCAATACTGGCGCCACTGACTACTAATGCTATTAAGCTCAAAGATGTTTTAAACATGCGGGTCCTAAGTTTGAATGATTTTAGTTGTAAAAATAAGTGGCGCAATATTAAAAGTAATACAAAGTAAACGCAAGGTTAATGATAATTGTTTTTATTTGTATGCGTGATTTGAATTACAATGCCAACGTGATTGTAATACGCAGTTGCGTTAGAAAAAACTGATTGAGTAACTTACAGCGGGGTTATTTTGTTTAGCTATATTGCATGTGTTTACAGCGGTTATAAGTCGCTGTAAACATAAGTAATAAACGTGTAGTGCATATTAATTACAAGAAGTTTTATATCGGCAAATCGGGGCGAACAACTTCAATAATGCAGTGTTCAATTGCAAACTCGTCATGTAAATAGTGTTTAATTGAGGGAAGTTCAACAGAATTATCTGTTTGCAAAACAATTTCACAATGTGTGGTGTTATCGTCAAGTTGCCATGCTTTTATTGAATGTATTTGAGCGATGGCAAACTGTTGCAGTAACTTTTTACTGATAAGTTGCTGATCAAAATCAAGGGGGGCTGCCTGCATTAAAATGCTGCAGCTGGCTTTAAGTAATAATACGCCGTGATAAATAACATACAGTGAAATCAATATAGTCGCTATTAAATCAACTACATACCACTGGTATAAAATGATTAAAGTACCGGCAATAATAACGACTATTGATGCCATTGCATCAGACACATTATGAATAAACGCCGCCTTTATATTCATGTTGTTTTTAGCACCGGCTTTAAAGGTTAATAACGCAGTGACTAAATCAACGAGTAGCGCTACTGCGGCAACCCATACAATAATCCAACCGTTAATTGGTTGGGGGTTTAAATAACCATTTATGGCTTCAAAAATTAAATAACCCCCGATGACTATTAACGTAGTGCTATTAAAAAGGGTTGCTAGTATCTCTGCGCGTTTGTAGCCAAAATGATGGGTTGTATCAGCCTGTTTATTGCCAATTTTTCGGGCAACGAGGGCAATAAATATAGAGGCCGCATCACTTAGGTTATGTAATGCATCGGCAATTAATGAAAGGCTACCAGAAAATACGCCACCAACAACTTGCACTGCAGTCAGTAAAACATTTATAAATACGGCAAGAGTGAGCTGTTTATCACTTTGGTTATCATCAACGTGACTGTGTGAGTGACCATGACCCATTTTAGTTAAACTCCCTTATTGCTTTACTTTTTACTCATAATGACAACTTTTTACCATTTATAAAAGCGCTGTTTTAATTTGTTTTTTAGATATCTTAATGGCTAAATTTAAATAAGCCCGTGATAGTTACGTATTGAATATAAAAACGATATGCTAGGGTATAAATAATTGTATTAATGGCTTAAGTTATCATAATTATTTAGGCACTTTTTATTTTGAATTTAATAGGCATAAAAGTCGTTTTGAAGGGTTAATAACAATGAACACAGCAATAGAAATTCGCGATGCACAGCCAAGTGATGCAAAAACAATTTTGCATTTTATTAATGAGCTTGCCATTTACGAAAAAGAGCCAGATGCAGTTAAAACCAATGAACAAGCAATTTTAGATACACTGTTTTGCGACGGCGCAACAGCGCACAGTTTAATTTGTTTACAAGATGATGAACCGATTGGTTTTGCGGTGTATTTTTACAACTACTCTACTTGGTTAGGTAAAAATGGTCTCTATTTAGAAGATTTATATGTTAGCCCAGATAGCCGTGGAAATGGTGCCGGTAAAGCTATCATGAAAGAGCTGGCAAACAGAGCAATAAGCAAAGACTGTGGTCGCTTTGAGTGGGTAGTGCTTGATTGGAATAAACCCGCAATTGATTTTTATAATAGCATGGGCGCTGAGCCACAGAATGAATGGATTATATATCGTTTAACGGGCCAAGCATTGATTGATTTTGCAAACAAAGATTAGGGTCTGTTGACCTTTTAAGGTTAAATCCGTAAAGGTTAACAGACTCTAGTGCCGAATATGGCCAGTAATATACCTAGTTTTTGTTAAGCTAAGCGCTACATAATTTATAAGAGCAATTTATGGTTAATCAGCATTGGCAAAAAGCGCGTCAGAGCCGCGATGCGCGTTTTGATGGGCTTTTTTATGTAGCGGTAAAAACCACAGGTATTTATTGTCGGCCAATTTGCCCCGCGCCCACTGCGCATGAAAAAAATGTAACCTACTATCAGTTTGCGCACTCTGCTGCGCAAGCAGGGTTTAGGCCTTGTATTCGTTGCAGGCCCGATAGCGCACCAGGTAGTGCTGCTTGGCTGGGATCACAAACCACTGCATTGCGTGCTAAGCAGTTAATTGATCAATATCACGAGTGCGATTGTGAAGTTCTTGCTGCGCGTTTAGGAATAAGCAGCCGCTATTTAAGGCGGCTTTTTTCTCAATATTTTGGTCTTTCAGTAACTCAATATCGGTTATTTAATCAATGCCATTTTGCAAAAAAATTGATTCAAGAAACCAGCTTACCGCTTACCGAGATAGCGTTTGCTTCCGGCTTTAAAAGTGTGCGACGATTCAATGATGCTTTTTTAAAACAACTTAATATCGCGCCCTCAGCGCTCAGAACCGCCAAGTACTCAACTGATCTTGGGCTCACCTTAATTTTGCCTTTTCGTCCGCCGTATAACTGGCAAGCATTGCATGGGTTTTTAGCAAAACGACTTATAGAGCCAATAGAGTGGTTAACGCCAACCAGTTATGGGCGTACTTTTACTTATAAATCGTCTAGAGGCCGCTTTAATGCTGAATTTATTGCAGATAAACATCATTTTCGGGTGCAAATTGATATAGATAATACGCAATATTTACAGCCAGTTATTAACAACATTCGCCGTGTACTTGATTTAGATGCAGATACTTATTTAATTGAGGCGCATTTAAGCGAACACATTAATAATGCATTTCCACTTACTAAAGGCTTAAGGTTACCGGGTATTTGGTCAACCTTTGAAGCGGGTATTCGCGCTGTGTTAGGTCAGCAGGTGAGTGTAACTGCGGCGCATAATTTAGTGACTCAATTAGTGCAACAGCTTTCGGAGCAACAAGAGGGAAAGGTGTACTTTCCAACACCTGAAGTAGTGGCAGGTAGTGATTTTGCTTTTTTTAAAATGCCGCAGGCACGTAAAAATGCACTGCATAATCTCGCTGAATTTTGTGCTATTCACCCCAAGGAGGATGATTTAGACCAATGGCTTACTTTAAAAGGAATTGGCCCTTGGACGGTTAATTACGCAAAACTGCGCGGTCAAAGCCAACCCGATATTTTACTTGATGGCGATTTAGGGGTTAAAAAAGCCCAAGCGGCAGCAAGCTCGTTTGAATCTGCGAACTGTGCACCATTTCGATCTTACTTAACTTTTCAACTTTGGCAGCAATTATGATAGTGCAAACCAGTTTACCCAGCCCGATTGACGATATTATTATTCAGGCAACTGAAAACGGTATTAGTTATGTGGGGTTTTATCCACCGACCAGTTATGTCAGTACGCCTTTAAATAAGGTGACTAATTCACATGTTTTATCTTGTGTGGCGCAGCTTAATGAGTATTTTGCTCATACGCGTACTGAGTTTGATTTAGAGCTTGATACTGGCGGCACGCCATTTCAGCAAAGCGTATGGCAGGCATTACAAAGCGTACCGTTTGCTAAAGTGGCAACCTATAAAGATATTGCCATACAATTAAATAATCCTAAAGCAGTGAGGGCGGTGGGGGCTGCAAATGGCAAAAACCCAATCAGTATTATTGTGCCGTGTCACCGCATCATTGGTGCAAATAAAAAGCTAACTGGTTATGCTGGTGGCCTAGAGCGTAAGCAATGGTTACTAGAGCACGAAGCAAAATAAATAAAATAGCGTTTCCAAATTTGTATTCTCTGCACTTTAGGGTAGCATAAGCGCACTTTTTATTTGAAGGCACGGCCATGGCGCAATTATACTTTTACTACTCTGCAATGAATGCAGGTAAATCAACCACTTTATTACAATCAGCGTTTAATTATAAAGAGCGCGGTATGGAGCCGGTGATCCTCACCGCAGCCATTGACGATAGAGCAGGAGTGGGCAAAGTATCCTCACGTATAGGCCTTCAAGCAGATGCACATATTTATGATGCGGATAAAGACGTATACGAGCTAATTAAATCGCTCAATAGTGATAAAAAACGCCATTGTGTACTCGTGGATGAATGTCAGTTTTTATCTAAAGATCAAGTTATGCAGTTAACCGATGTAGTCGATGAATTAGGTATTCCCGTATTGTGTTACGGCTTAAGAAACGACTTTAGAGGTGAGTTATTTAGCGGCTCGCAATATTTACTTGCTTGGGCTGATAAGTTAATAGAACTTAAAACGGTGTGTCATTGTGGGCGCAAAGCAAATCACGTATTACGTACCGATGAAAATGGCGAGGCTATTGCCGATGGCAACCAAGTAGAAATTGGCGGCAACGACCGTTATGAATCGGTGTGCCGCAAACATTATAAAGCCGCGTTAAATATGGGCCGTTAAGGCTTTAATAAAGGTATCTATATCCGCTTTGGTAATACCTAAATGGGTTACTAGCCTAAGTTGCTTACTTGGGCTAAACACAATGTCCTGTGCTTTTAAATCGGCTGCTAGTTTTGTGATGTTTATGTTGTTATCAAACGTAGCGTAAACCATGTTTGTGGTATTACTCATGTTTACGTTAAAACCTGCCACGTTATTTAACTGCTTTGCTAAATAACGTGCATTAGCGTGGTCATCGACTAAACGTTGAGTGTTATTTTCTAAAGCATATTGCCCCGCAGCAGCTAATATACCCGCTTGGCGCATACCGCCGCCAAGCACTTTTCGCCAGCGTCTTGCTTTGGCTATCAATGCTGTTGAACCAAGCAATAATGAACCAACAGGTGCACCTAATCCTTTTGATAAGCAAATAGATACAGAGTCAAAATGTTGGGTTATTTCTTTAATATCAACGTTAAGCTCGGCAGCGGCATTAAAAGCGCGAGCGCCATCTAAATGCAGTGCTAAGTTATGTTGGTTAACAAATTCGCGTGCTTTGAGTAAATAATCAATACCGAGTACTTTACCACCTATGGTGTTTTCAAGGCTTAACAGGCGGGTTTTTGCAAAGTGGCTATCATCGGGTTTAATTGCTGCAGCAATTTTAGTAAAACATAGACTACCATCGGCTTCATTTTCAATAGGCTGTGGCTGAATAGAGCCTAAAACGGCAGCGCCACCGCCTTCAAACTTGTAGTTATGAGCATTTTGGCCACATATATACTCGTCGCCGCGTTCACAATGGGCCATTAATGCAAGCAGATTTGTTTGTGTGCCTGAGCTACAAAAAAGTGCATCTTGCACATTAAAACGTAATCGAGCATAAGCTTCTAATTGGTTTACACTTTCATCATCGCCATAAACGTCGTCGCCGACGGGGGCATGATACATAATATCCCGCATTTTGCTGCACGGTTTTGTTACTGTATCTGAGCGAAAATCTATCATGGGGTGTCCTTAAGTGGCTTTATACTAATTCTTCACAAATTTGTTCTCGGGTGGCTTTATCAAAATAGCTCCATGCAATAAAGCGACTGACTTTTTGCCCTTGTGCCATTTCAACAATTTTAAATTCACTAATAGGCTGTTGTTTTAGCTGTGCTTCTAAGGCTGCTAGAGTTTCTTTTTTAGAAACCAACGAGGTAAACCAAATTACTTGGTCACTGTGATCCCTGCTTTCTTTGATCATGTTAGAAATGAATGCTAATTCACCACCTTCACACCACAGCTCATTACTTTGTCCGCCAAAATTAAGTGCTTGCGAAGGCGCTTTGCCTAAGTTTTTCCATTTACGTTCACTGCCTTTACTGGCTTCTTCTGCACTGGCGTGAAATGGCGGGTTACACATTGTTAAATGATACAAATCTTTCGCATTAATCACCCCTTTAAAAATATGCTCGGGATTTTTTTGTTGTTTAAGCGTTATTTTTAGATTATTGAACTGAGCGAGCTGCTTGGCTATTTTTATTGCTGCAGAGTCTATGTCGCTGCCAGTAAAATGCCATTGGTATTCGCTATTGCCCGTTAGCGGGTAAACTAAGTTAGCGCCAGTGCCTATATCAAGCACTTTAATTTGTCGGCCAGTGGGAATAACCTGCTGGTTATCTTCGCTGAGTAAGTCAGCTAAGTAATGAATATAATCTACTCTACCTGGAATAGGTGGGCATAAGTTGTGCTCAGGAATGTCCCAAAAGTTAATGTTGTAATGACTTTTTAATAACGCCTGATTCAAGGTTTTTACAGCTAAGTTATTACTAAAATCAATACTTTGATTGCCTGTTGGAGTCGTAATTAAAAAAGCAGTTAACGAAGGGGTTTGCGAGGTAAGCAAATTAAAATCGTAACCATTTTTGTGTTGATTGCGCGGATGTAATTTAGAACGAGTTGATTTTGCTTTCATGAGGCTTTTTTAACAACAGGAATAAAAGCCAATAGTAACAAATACAGACAGAAAAAGTGCATAATTTTCCCTTTGGCTTACCAGTTATTACTGGTAGGATGAGTTGTTAGCAATTATAAGGAATTCGCTTTGGCAGTTACTCAAGAGTCTGTTTTTATTAAATTAGGTGACCATCAAACACTGCATTTGCGTCGTATCGCCAACCAGCAGCCAAGTGGGCCTGTGGTGCTATTAATTCATGGCGCGGTAGAAAATGGCAAAATATTTTACACTCATAGCAATAAAGGGTTAGCGCCTTTTTTAGCTGAACAAGGGTATTGTTGTTACGTAGCTGATTTACGCGGGCGTGGTGAAAGTAAACCTGCTATTTGTAAGCAAGCACGGTATGGACAAACTGAGGCGATTGTTGAAGATATTCCGGCATTTATTGAGAAAATTGAACAGTTAGAGAGTAAAAAACCTGACTTTTTAGTTGCTCATTCTTGGGGTGGGGTGTTGCTTAATAGCGTGTTTGCTCGCTTTCCTGAGCTGATAAACGATGTAAAAGCGTGTGCCTATTTTGGTTCAAAGCGTTCGCTATTTAATAACCACCCTAAAAAGTTATTTCAGGCCAATTTGATTTGGTATTTTATGGCACCAATTTTAGCGAAAAAACACGGTTATTTACCGGCAAAACGCTTAAAGTGGGGCAGTGATGATGAAACTCAAAAGTCGCACTATCAAAGTATGCAGTGGGCGAAGCAAAATCCGTGGGTAGACAGTGATGACGGGTTTGATTACGCTAAAACATTAGCAACTCTCACGCTTCCTCCAACGTTACATATTGCGGCAGTAAAAGATAAAGCATTGGCACAGCCTATCGATATTCAAAAGTTTATTGATGAGTCAGGTACTGGGGTGCAAAAAATGCAAATATATGGCCGCCGCTTTGGGCACAAAGTAGATTACGACCATATTAATATGCTTACTCACCCTCAGGCACGCCAAGAACAGTTTATGGATGTGCTTAATTGGTTTGAGGCAACGAGAGCAAACTAAGTAAAGGGGCTTCATAACGCTGCCACTTATCAAGGCTTTTGTTATTTACAGGTTGCCTGATGGCATGTTTACTGAGCGTTGTAACGGCGCTTTTGTTTTTGTAAAAGTCCAAACAAGTCTGTTCAAATTCGCAGCCAGTAAAACTTAATAGTGCGGTTAATTGATCTTTAGGATTTTCAATTAACTGCTCGTAACTTAAATTATAAATAGCTAAGCGGTTAAATTGCTGCCAATGGCTCATTAGTTTTTCATAAAGCTGATGATACAAAGCAAATTCATTTAAATCACAAAAATAGGGTTCGTTTTCAGCAAAGTAATTAGTAAACACTGAAAATGCGGTTGCATGAAAGTTGCGGGTCAGGTTTATAAACTTAGCATCTGGGAATAAAATATAAATTAACCCTAAGTTTTGGTAGTTGCTAGGCAGTTTATTGATAGCAAATGCGCAATTGCCCTCAAAAGAGCTTAACGTATCTAAATAAATAGCTCTGGCTTGGTTAATTAAAGGCGTTGTTAGCTTAGTTAAGCATTGAGGGTAGCGTAACCCTGTTTTATGTTCTAAAAAGGCGACTACCTTATTACTAATACTGGAGTCTTCTCCAAGCGTTGCCCATTGACTGTGCCCTGCTAACATTTGCTCAAGTAGAGTTGACCCGCTTCGTGGCATGCCAATAATAAACACGGGCGTAACAGGGTACTGCTTATTTAGGTTTGCTAAATTGAGCACACTTTCATTGTTATATTCAATAAGTTGATCATAAAAGCCAATTAAATCTTCAGTATTAAATTCACTGAGTTTGTGTTGTTGCTGATTGGCAATCACAAAATAGTTAAACGCTTGATCAGTATCGTCTAACTTGTCGTAACTTTTAGCTAAAGCATAGTAGCAGACCATTTTTAAGCGTAGGTTATTTGTTTGCGTTAAAAAATGGTGTAACTGATCGATGTAATTATTTGCTTTATTAAAACGCCCTAATTGTACCAATTCAAATAAAACATAAGCCGTAACCGGTGCTATTCCAAGCTTTAATGCCTCCTCTAATGTGACCTGCGCTTTATCAAGCTCGCCAAAATTTAAATAATGCTGAGCTAAATAATAGTGGGTGTCTGGGTTGTCTGCGGCAATGCTTGTTGCGTACTCGAGTACTTTTTGCGCGTCCTCAGGGGAGTTGACCGCATTAAATGCATCACTTAATGCATACAAAGGTTCTAATACATAAGGGAGGTGCTGACACGCTCGTTGTAGTATATACACAGCGGCATCAAATTGTTCTAAACGCAGTGCTACTTTACCTAGGCCAAACAGGGCGTCACCATTGTCAGGCTCTGCTTGTAATAGCGTTTTGTAATGAAACTCAGCTTCTCTAAGCTTGTTTTGTGACAATAACTCATTCGCTTTTTTTAGTAGCATAATACAACTAATATTCTTTTTATTTAATATAACCCCAAAGCCACAAAAAATGCGAGTGTAAAAGTCATTTTAAATGGGTTTATAGAGGGTAATAAAAAGGCGAAATGCATTACACATTTCGCCTTTGATTATCATTAACACATTTTAGAAAGTATAGGTTGCTTTAGCGTAGTAAAAGCCACCATTAATTCCGTATGGAGATGTTTCGTAATACTTACCACCCCAGTTGTTATTTGGTGCTACGGTGAAATCAAGTTTCTCTGCTTCTTGATCCAGTAGGTTTTGTGCACCGACTGAGAAACTAATTGAGTCATTCATGAAGTAAGTTACTTCAACATCTAATGTGACTGCTGCATCAGCCATTTTAGCCGTTTCATCATAATCTACGTGAACGCCTTGGTACTCACCAAAGTAGTTAAGACGAGAAAATGCTGAAAAGCTTTCCCATTGTTGTGCCCAGCTCAGTGTTGCACGGTGATTAGGTAAGTCATTTTCAAGACGACTTACTTTAAATGCTCCGGTAATATCACTTGAGCGTGTTACTTCTGTTTCATTCCAGTTGTAAGCTAAGCTGAATGTAGAGCTACCACTGAACAACTCAGCCGAGTAGTTAGCAACTAAGTCAACACCTTGAGTAGTGGTATCAAAGTCATTGGTAAAGAAACTAACTTGCGCTAAGTTTTGTACGTTAGGTACACCGGCAGCTTCGAGCGTGTCTTTATCTGCTTGGCTAAGTTCGATTTTATCTGACTGACTAATACGATCATCTACTTGGATGTTGTAGTAATCAACTGTTAAGAATAAATCGCCAATGGTGTATACCGCACCAAAGGTGTAGCTTTGCGATTCTTCAGGCTCAAGTTCAGTACCACCTAGTTGAATAGCAATTGGGTTTGTAGGTGGTAACAATGCTGAATCTACCAGTACACCACTGCTTAAGTTAGTTTGTACGTTACTAACATTTGCTTGGCCTACGGTAGGCGCACGGAAACCGGTGCTAATTGAGCCTCGAACGTTTAGATCTTCAGTAAGGTGGTATTGACCCATTAACTTATAGTTAGTGGTTGAACCAAAGGTATCGTAATCTTCGTAGCGAAGCGCTAAGCCCATTAAGAACTCTTCAGTAAATGGCGCTTCAATATCAATGTAAGCTGCATAGTTGCGACGGTCGTATTCGCCTGCATCTGATGGTTTAAATCCAGGGAAACCGTTAGAACCAATACCAAAACCTTGATCAGTTAATGGGCCGGCAATAAATGAAGCTTCATCGCCTGCTACTACGGTAAAGGTTTCTTCATGCCACTCTAAACCACCGGCAATGTTTACATCGTAAGCTAAGTCAAAGTCAAAACCCTTTGAAATATCAAAATTAAAGTTTTTCTCTAATTGTTCATATTTACCTGGGCTAAAATCACGCGGGCTATCTGGACCCAATGATGCATTGATTGTGTCGTATATAAAGTAGCGAGATTCGTTGTAACCTACAGTACCGCTTAGATCATAGTAAGCGCCTTCTAAAAAGCCACCAGTAAACTCACCTTTAGTACCAATAGTGAGTGACGTATCTGTGATATTACCACCAAAGTTTGGTGTAAAACCGCCCGGAAGCATTTCGTTAAATGCGAAACAATCAGGGTTGTTTGCTACACCATTAATGTAGTCAGGGTTATCAAGAACGTTGTCATCAATCATAATGGTTGGACAGTTACCGCTCATATCACCGGTTAAGTCACCAACAAGAAGTGTTTCGCCACCATCGTTTGAGTATGCACCAGGGCGAGTATGCGGGTTACGGTAATAAAAACCACCGCGTACATCACGCTCTGAGTAGTTACCAAACATATAAAATTGAGAGTCGTTAGTTAGCTCTAAACCAACATTACCAAAGATAGAGATGTCGTCATCTACCTCAGGTGCACCCCATACTTGGGTGATTGGGGCAATGTCTGGAACGCCTGCAGCATCAAGTGCTGTGGCATCGGCTCTTTGTACAGAACGGCTGGTCGCATCGGCTGTTTTGTACTGAAAACTTAAATTTGCAAAACCGCTATCGGTAAATGGTAAGCCCACATTACCTGAAATTTGGGTTGTATCACCATCGCCTTCGTAATATTGGCCTTTACGAACTTCGAATGACCCGCCTTCTGAGGCATCTTTAAGTTGGAAGTTTAAAACCCCAGCAATCGCATCAGAACCATATTGTGCAGCAGCACCATCGCGAAGTACTTCTACTTGTTTCAGTGCAATACTTGGAATAACTGAAATGTCGGCACCTTGAGCACCATCATTAATACCACCACCTAAAAAGGCAATAACAGAGGCACGATGACGACGTTTACCGTTAAGTAAAATTAGTGTGCTATCAGAAGGAAGTCCGCGCAAGTTTGCAGGGCGTACTAATGAAGCGGCATCACTGATTGGCATTGAGTGAACGTTTAAAGAAGGAATAGCTCCTTTTAACAGCTCTAGCATATCTGTGTTGCCTGACTTGCTAAGCTCTTCGCCACCGATAATGTCGATAGGAACAGGTGAGTCACCAATAGAGCGAGGCGCAGAGCGCGTACCAACTACGGCAATTTTTTCTACGTTTTTGTTTACTTTAACTTCGGTTTGCTCTTCTTGAGCAATTGCTGAACCAGAAACAAACAAGCCTGCGGCTGTTGTTGCTAGAGCAAATTTGATCGCCTGTTGAAGCGCATTGCTTTTTAATTTCATTCTAAATATCCCCAGTTAGAATTGATTTGTATAGTCTATTTACTGACTTATTTTTGTGGACATTTCACATTCAATGGGGAGCAAATATAGCTAACTCACTCCTAAAAGCTTAATTAATTAAGCGCACCTCCTGTGAGTCCTCGAAATAGACTATAGATAAAAAAACTAAAGAGGGCAATGGTCAATTAACTACTATTTAACAAGTGGAAACAAATGGTTTATCTAAAAATAACGCAGAGTTAATCACAACTAGGGCGAGAAAAGGGGGTAAAAACAGACATTGATACATAATTACTAACTAAATAAGCTATTTTAGTTATTTTCTATTATTGAATTAAATTGACTTACTGTTGATATTTTCACCATGGTGTTTTTTCCACGCAGCCAGCTTTTCTTTGTATTCATCCCACACGCAAGGGCAGCAACTGCCGCCGCCACAGCACTCATCAGATTTTGGTCTTTCGGGTTTAGTACTAGGGATGTTTTTTTGCATTTTTTTATTACAAAAGTGGAAAAAAGGACGCTTAGAATAAATGATTGAATAAAGCGTGTAAATTATTCTTTGTGAACTTAGAGCGCTGTGTGAGAATACAGGCTATGCGATTATATAAAGTCATTCATCGTGCACCCTGGCGGGTTGCTAAAATAAGTAAAAAGCGACAACAACTACGCTTTCGTCGTGCTATGGTCGCGCTTAAAATAGCCCTTGCTCAGGAAAAGCAAGAAACCAAAGAAATGCTAATAACTTATAGGCGTTATACCCAAGGGCAAACAAACAAAGCAGA
This sequence comes from Pseudoalteromonas sp. S1612, assembly GCF_005887175.1. Taxonomy (GTDB): domain Bacteria; phylum Pseudomonadota; class Gammaproteobacteria; order Enterobacterales; family Alteromonadaceae; genus Pseudoalteromonas; species Pseudoalteromonas undina. The sequence goes on from NZ_PNDH01000032.1 coordinate 144,415, forward strand.
ACTAAAACGCGCCAACGAGCAGTTTGTAGATATATTAAAAGGATTAGGACTAGGCGTGTTTGCGTTATTGCCGTTTGCACCATTAACTATTCCACTGGTTGTTAAACTAGGGCAGTTAGTGGGTGTTGATGTATTGCCAAGTTCTTTTAGTATGAATAAGCCTATTAAAGAAATTGATCAACAGATTGCTCAACAAAGCCAACAGCAAGACTCAACTCCCTCAAAGAAGAAGTAAGCTAGCAGAACATAATTAGCTATACCTTTTAATAGTGCTTATTGTTATGCTAGGACATCATTTTCTATTATGTGAGTCATTAATGAGCGCTTTACTTCGTCATACCTCTTCAGGAATTCCTCTATCTTTTATTATCAAAAATGAATTAACAGACTGGCTTACTCAGCAACCAAGCTTTGTGCAGCAGTGGCTTGAAAATACCGATTTTGAAAAGTCAGGACTTGCGTTAATACCAAACGCAGAAACCGGTGAATTAAGCCAAGTATTTTGTATTATGCAACGAGTCGATGATTTTTGGGCTGCTGGTGAGCTTGCGAATAAATTACCTAAAGGCTGCTATCAAATTCAGGGTGATGAGTCTTTAGTTTCTCAACTTGCTTTAGGCTTTGTGTTAGGTGGTTATGAGTTCAGTGAGTATAAACAAAAAGCCACAGCAAAAGCTCAGCTTGGCATTGCCGATAAAACATTATATGAACAAGTAAAACAACAAGCAGATGCAATTAATCTAGCTCGCGACTTAGTTAATACCCCAGCTGCCGATATGATGCCGCAGCACTTATCACAGGTAATGAGCGATTTAGCTGATACATTCGACGGCGAGTTTACCCAATGGGTAGGCGATGAGTTATTAGAACAAAATTATCCAACTATTCATATGGTAGGCCGTGCAAGTGAAAACAAACCGCGTTTACTCGATTTGAAGTGGGGGGCGGTTGATGCGCCACAAATTACATTAGTAGGTAAAGGTGTATGTTTTGACTCAGGTGGGCTAGATTTAAAACCAAGTTCAGGCATGCGTAACATGAAAAAAGACATGGGTGGGGCTGCGCATGTTATTGCCTTGGCTCAATTAATTATGGCTGCTAACTTACCAATACGTCTTCGTGTTTTAGTACCTGCGGTTGAAAATGCTGTTTCGCGTAATGCATTTCGCCCTGGCGATGTAATAAAAACCCGTAAAGGTATTATGGTCGAAATAGATAATACTGATGCAGAAGGGCGACTAGTTCTGTGTGATGCTTTGAGCGAAGCACAAAACGATGAGCCTGAATTAATTATTGATTTTGCTACCTTAACTGGTGCGTGCCGTGTTGCTTTAGGAACAGAGCTGCCAGGCTTCTTCTCAACGGAACGTGATGTCGCTAATGCGATTATGGATTCGGGGATGCAAGTTAACGACCCTGTTTGGCAATTACCGTTATTCGAGCAATACACCCCATTCTTGAAAAGCGAAGTGGCTGATATGACTAACTGTTCAAGTACGCCATTTGGTGGCGCAATAACCGCTGCGCTTTATTTGAAAGAATTTGTAGAGCCAAACACACCATGGGTTCATTTTGATGTAATGGCATGGAACTTACGAGCATTACCAGGGCGCCCTGCAGGTGGTGAAGCTCTGGGTATTCGTGCAGTATTTACTTACCTACAAAATCGATTTAACTAACCTAACTAGGGTTAACTAAATCAAACATACCTTGCCTTATTTGATGTTAAAGCGCATATAACTCAAGGGGCAAACCATCTGGATCGGCAAAAAAGGTGAATTTTTTGCCGGTAGTTTCATCCACTCTTATTTCTTCGACGTCGATTCCATGCGACTCTAAATACGTTTTACTGTTTTCTACACTACTAACCTTAAATGCTAAATGTCTAAGTCCTTGTGCTTCGGGGTAGCTTGGTCTACTTGGCGCATCATTAAACGAAAATAATTCTAACTGACTGCCATCAGGTAAAGCTAAATCGAGTTTGTAAGACTGACGCTCTGCTCGATAATGCTCATTAATAATCGTGAGTTTTAATATTTCACTATAAAAATGTTTAGAGCGTAGGTAGTTGCTACAAATGATGGCTACATGATGAATGCCTAGTAGTTGCATATATTTTCCTTAAAAAACAAAAAAGCGCACTGAAAGCAGTGCGCTGTTTATCAATACATATTTGCTTGGTGTAATGTTAGCTTTTAGCTAGGCTCTGCGTCTTTACACGCTTTTACAGCTGGTGCAACAAGCTCTAAACCTGTTTTATCACACGGTGGAAGTTTAGCATCGCTAACAGCAATGGGGGTTACTCGCTCGCCCCATTTGATATAGCTTGCCGCCCACGTTAGGCCTGCTCCAAATGCAGCCGACATAATATTGGCATGCGGCTTAATTAAACCTTGCTCAACGGCCTCACACAGCGCAATGGCAATCGTTGCAGCAGAGGTATTACCGTATTCGCCAATGTTAACCATTACTTTACTGTCTTCAACCTTTAAACGGTTTTGAATTGCTTGAATAATGCGTAAGTTAGCTTGATGTGGAACTAGTACATCGATATCGTCTAACTTAAGGTTGGCTTGTTCAAGCACGTCGTCACAGGCTTCACTCATGCCTTTAACGGCACGTTTAAATATTTCACGGCCTTCAAATAAAAGGTCTGATGGGCCAATTGGCTCATATTTATTTAAATCACTGCCAAAATTAGTAATGTGTAAAATATCACGATCTTCGCTGTCACAGCCGGTTTTAGTTCCTAATAAGCCTGCAGGTGTTTCTGCTGCTTCAAGCACAACGGCACCGGCACCATCACCAAATAATACTGCGCTATCGCGTCGTGCCCAGTTTACGTACCACGTCATGCGCTCAGCGGCAATAACTACGGCTTTTTTGATCATACCGGCTTGAATTTGCGCTGTCGCAGCTTGTAAAGCATATAAAAAACCAGAACATGCTGCATTGGTGTCCATGGCTGCAGCGCCAGTGGCGCCAATATTTTTTTGTACTAATGAGGCAGTGTTTGCAACTACTGTTGAGGGGGTGCACGTTGCTAAAATAACTAAATCGATATCTTTTGCATCTACGCCAGCGCAAGCAATAGCATGTTTTGCAGCCACACTAGCAAGCTCGGCAGTACTTACATGGCTAACTCTACGGGCTTTGATACCGGTACGCGTGGTGATCCACTCATCAGTGGTATCTACAATTTCACTTATTTCGTCGTTGCTGATGCTGGCTGGTGGAATGCATTTGCCCCAACCAGTGATATGTGCGTAAGGCATAGTGTGTTCTCTTAAAAGTGGTATGACGTGTTCGTCTTATGAATACGTTATAACAAAAATTAGCTATTAACTCTAGTTTATAGCAGCTATAGAGCTGTAATTACTGCTATTTTACCAATTGTTTGTTGTATTTTTAGTGAAAGGTTAATTGTAAGTTTTTACTTTGTAAATTAAATGAGTGTTTAGCTTAGGTGCTTTTTATAAGCTAGTCCATCACCTTCAACACTTGCTTAAAGTACTTGTGACGTATGCTTGAGTGCAGCTATGCGAGCGGATACTATAAGGCGGTTTAGTGTATAATAATTACAATAAAAAAAGCATGTTAATCATGAATAATAAAATCAAGTGTATCCAGGAACCCTATTGTGTTAATTAAAACCGACCCAGCTATTAGCCGATTATTAATGCTGCGCAGTGGTGCCATCGTTGTTCAGCTTATTGCGGTACTCAGTGTGTATTTTTTACTAGAACATCAAATTGCACTTATGCCGTTGTTAGGGGTTATTGCTGTTGAGGCGGTTTTTCAGTTAGCCAGTGTATTTGCCTACCGGCATGTAAGCCAAGCAAAGCCAATTGGCATGTTAATGCAACTGACCGCCGATGTGCTTTTTTTAACTATTTTGTTGTCTTTAAGCGGCGGTGCAACTAACGCATTTGTGTCCTTATTGTTGCTGCCCATTATGATAGCTGCAATCACACTAAGCGCTCGAGGGCTTGCCTATATTGCTGTATTGGCCATTGCCGCCTATAGCTTATTATTAATTAAAATGCCCGAACACAGTATGCACCAAATGAATATGAATGGTCATTTTATTGGTATGTGGGTTAATTTTGTTATAAGTGCTTGCGTAATTGCGTTAGTTATAGGGGCTATGAACCGGGCTTTGCAACAGCGTGAACGCACTATTGCCAAAGTTAGAGAAAAACAGTTACGCAATGAACAACTGGTAACACTTGATGGCGCAGCGGCGCAAATTACTCATCAATTAGCAACACCAATTGCTAATTTACAATTATTATTTGAAGAGCTTTTAGAAGAGCATCCTAACAATGAAGTTATTCAGCAAATGCAAACGCCGCTATTGCAATGCCGCACTCAGCTTAACGACTTTAGAAAGCTCTCAATGCAGTTACGAGATAAAAACACTCAAGCACCCATTAAAGCAGAGCAGCTGCAAAATCAAATTCATGATACGTTACTATTACAATACCCCAATCAACAAATAAACTGGCTTAACGAGTCACCTGAAGCCACATTACAAAGTGACGCTATGCTGTTACCTGCAATTTTAAATTTATTACAAAATGCAGTACTTGCTAATCAAAAACACGCCCAAGTGCAACTTGAACTAAGTTGGCAGCAACCTGACGCACAAAACATTGCGTTAATTATTCGTGATTTTGGTGCTGGTTTTTCATCCTCAGAGTTAGCAGAGTTAGGTGGGCAGTTAATGCCTAGTGAGCAAGGCATGGGGATCGCAGTTATGTTATCAAATGTGACATTTGAGCGGTTAAATGGCTCGTTAACGGTATATAATCACCCCGAAGGCGGAGCGGTTGCAAAGATAATGATGCCACTATTAACAGCAGAGACAAAAGCATGAAGCTACTTATTATTGAGGATGATATTAATTTAGCGACAACGTTGGCACGGCGGCTAACTAAGCACGGTTTTAACTGCGAGATCACTCATAATCAAACTGATGCACTTCTAAAGGCTCGCCAGCAACAGCCTGATTGTATTTTATTAGATATGAAACTGGCTGATGAAAATGGACTGTCGCTTATTGCACCGCTGCGGCATTTACTCACTCATGCACATATTGTATTGCTGACTGGCTTTGCAAGTATAGCTACAGCCGTAGAGGCGATGCGTTTAGGTGCTAATGACTATTTAACTAAGCCTGTTGATATGGCAAGTTTATTAAAAGCACTTAAAGTTGAGGTGGCAAGTTCGGCAGTAACTGAAATTTCAGAGGGGGTTATGTCGCCCGAGCGGTTAGAGTGGGAACATATTCAACATGTTTTACACAGTAATAATGGTAATGTATCAATGACCGCAAGGCAGCTAAATATGCATAGGCGGACACTACAGCGTAAATTACAAAAAAAACCAGTGCAGCAGTAATGCAAAATCAAAAAATTATTTTATTTGATGCGCAATGTAAGCTGTGTAGTGCATGGTGCAATTTTGTTATAGCTCACGATCCGAGCATTAAATTTAAATTGTGCAGCGTGCAATCGCCGGCTGGGCAAACGCTACTTGCTCAATTTGGTTTTTCCACTACCGATTTTACTTCGATGATTTATATAGAAGCACAAAAGCCATATACCCGCAGCCAAGCCGTTTTTAGAGTGTTCAGCCAGTTAGGGTATCCGTGGAAGTTGCTTAGCGTATTTAAGTTATTACCACGAAAGCTGACTGATTGGCTTTATAATAATGTGGCTAAAAACCGTTATACATTATTTGGTAAATACCAACACTGTCGAATCCCTAAACAAAAAGATGAAGATCACTACTTATAACCACATTTTTAGCAAGTGCTGGATCACTTAGGCTGTGCTAAAATCGCGGCGTTTAATTACTAGTAAATAGGTTTTAAGGGCTTTATCATGGCAAATACAGCGCACGCACTGCATATTTTAGTAAAACATAAAGAGATTGCAGAAGACATCATTAAGCAATTAGGCAAAGGCGCAAAGTTTCAAACCTTAGCTAAAAAATATTCGTCTTGTCCGTCGGGTAAAAAGGGCGGTGATTTAGGTGAGTTTAGACGCGGCCAAATGGTTCCGCAGTTTGATAAAGTTGCTTTTAGTGGCGCAATTTTAGAGCCGCATTTAGTGAAGACAAAATTTGGTTGGCATGTGATTAAGGTGCTTTATCGCACTTAAAAAGCGGAATTTTAAGTTCCCGCTATACTTACTATTTCTCATTTTATAATTGCTAAAGCACCTTGGAATGACTATGAAGCTATTTAATTTATGCTGCAGTGTTATCCTCATTACCCTGTCTTTTTTTGCATGTGGCAGCGAGCAAACTGTGACGCTAAAAATAGGAAAACCAAGCACACCTAATATGCCTAAAAACCACTATGTTTTGAGCTTATTAGAAAAAAGCTTTGCGCAGATGAATGTAAAACTTAATATTAGTTATAGTGTTGAGCCGATGAATACCAAACGAGTATAAGAAGAGCTAAAGCACGATGGGGCTATTAATTTTGCTTGGTTAAGTATGTCAAAAGAGCAAGCAAATAGCCTCGTACACACAACCTTTCCAATATACAATGGCTTGCACTCAAAACGTTTACTGATGATAAAACAAAGCCGGCTGGGCGAATTTTCAGATATAAAAACCCTTGAACAACTAAAGCCGTTTATAGCCTTACAAAAGCAAAGTTGGTCTGATTATTATGTATTAAAGAACAATGGCTTAACAGTTAATGGTGATTTGAGTTATGAAAGCATGTTAAAAGCGTTAGATGAAGGACTTGGCGATTACTTTCCTCGTTCAGTAACTGCGATTAGAGCTGAAATACAAAAAAGCCCACAATACAACTTTGTAGTTGAGCCACATATTATGCTGCAGTACGATAATTTTTATTACGTTTATGTAAACGAAAAAAATAAAGCAATTATCGACTTATTACAGCTGGGTTTAACAAAGCTAGCACAAAAAGGTGAGCTTGATGCCCTCTACACGCATTTTTACCATGATGTTGAGGACGGGCTTGGTTTAAGTCAGCGAACTGTATTTAAACTAAAGCATTAGGGCCTGTTAACTAATCTTGCTTAGCTTCTTCTTCGCTTATTTGCTTAAGTGCTTGAATAAACGACTCACTCGGCTGCCCACCGGTAAGCGCATACTTATCATTTATAATGAAAGTAGGCACTGAAGTAATACCCATTTGCTTAAAATTATTTTGCTCTTCGCGAACCGCTTGTACGTATTTATCTGAGTGTAAAATATCACGGGCTGTGTCTTTGTTAAGGCCCACACTTTCTACCACATCCAGTAATGCACCTTCTCGATTTAAATATTTTAAATCGGTGAAGTGTGCTTCAAAAAACGCCAATTTCAACTCAGTTTGCTTGTCTTCTTCACGAGCCCACATTAGCAAGCGGTGAAGATCAAAGCTGTTGATCATGATGCGTTTACCGTCAAAATTAAAGGTAAACCCAGCTCGCTCACCCGCATCTGCCATGTTTTGACGATTTCGCGCGCTTTCTTCTTCGGTTAAGCTGTATTTTTGCTGCAAATGCTCGTCTAAGTCTTGCCCTTCAAGTGGCATATCTGGATTAAGCTCAAAAGGGTGCCATGTAATATCCGCACTCATTTCTTCTTTTAATTCTGCCAATGCGCTTTCTAAGTTCTTGTAACCGATAATACACCACGGGCACATTACATCTGAGACGATATCTATTTTAAAGTTTTTCATAAGAGTCCTTTAAGGATTGCTTTGTAATAGCAATGGATATTGGGATAAAGCCTACCTTATCAATATTTAAACAAAAAGAGCAACGAAAGCGCTGCTCTTTTATTGAATGTTTTCAGGTTAGCTGTTCAAGCCAAATGGGTCGTCAATGCTGTGGCTTGGCTGGGTAAACCAGCGCGGACCGTCATCTGTCATGTAAAAATGATCTTCTAATCTAACCCCAAACTCATCTGGAATAACCAGCATGGGTTCGTTACTAAAACACATGCCTGTGGCAAGCGGGGTTTTATCACCGCCAACTAGGTATGGCCATTCGTGAATGTCTAAGCCAATACCATGGCCCGTACGATGCGGGCAACCTGGTGTTTGGTATTCAGGGCCTAAGCCTTGAGCTGCTAAGTAGCTGCGAGCTGCTTCGTCAACCGATTCACAGGTTTCGCCAAGGGCTGCTTGATTAAAAGCTGCTAATTGTGCCGCTTTTTCAAAATCCCAAAATAGGCGTTGGCGGCTGGTTGCTTCACCAAATACATAAGTACGCGTAATATCAGAAAGGTAATCGTGCACTTTACATCCAGTATCAATGAGCACCATGTCGCCTTTTTTCAAAATTTGTGGATCTTTTACGCCATGTGGGAATGAGGTGGCAAGGCCAAACAATACAATACAGAAGTAATTACCTGGGGCACCTACTTTTTGATGGGCTTTTTTTATAAATTCTTCGACTTCTACGGTGCTAATACCTTCATAAAGCATGCTCGCTGTAGCCTGATGAACCGCTAAAGTCATATCCATGGCACATTGCATTAATGCTAATTCATTGGCTGATTTATGCATTCTACAATGTGCGGTTACAGGTTGTGCGTTAACTAGTTTTAACCCTGAACTGGCTTTATTGATGCCATCAAAAATAAAAAACTGTGCGCTTTCATCAATACCAACGGTAGCGGTGTCGCTAATATTGAGCTGCTTAAGCACTTTAACACATAGCTCAAATGGGTTTTCATGCTCTTGCCAGCCGTGTATTTGGCCATCAATAACCTTAAAGCCATTTAAAGAGCCAATTTCAAAATGTGGAGCAATGTATTGCACATCACCTACGGCAGGTAAAATAGCGCCAACAAGTCGTTCACTGGCATACCATTTCATTCCGGTGAAATACGTTAAGTTGGTACCTGCGTTTAAATAAATGGCATCAATGTTGTGCGCTTGCATATAGGCTTGCGCTTTGGCCATACGCGCTAAATACTCATCGGCCTGAATTGGCGTTACTGAGTGAGTCATATTACTTAAACTAGCAAGTGCTTGCTCGGGTGTGTGAGTACCAATACCAACTGCGGTCATATATTTCTCCTACAAAATTTTGCATAGTGTGTAGGTTTAACAGTTTAAATTCAAACTAATTGCGATTAGTGAACAAGAGGCTCAAAAAGTGGGGGTGGGTTATCAAGTCACTTATCGAAAGGACTTGATAACCTAGGGCTATTTTTTCGCGTAGGGTAAGCGAGTGAGCTTATTTGCCGTGTGGTAACTATCTAATCCGGTTACTGCAACTGTGTCGATGGCTTGTAAGTCTAAAAAGCCATCACTTTGGAGTGCTGATTCATCTACATACACATCCATTATTTCACCAATAACCAGCTCAGTGCCATTAACAGCTAAATGCTGGTTCTCTACAAATTTTACCGCGTATTTAAGTCGACTTTGTGCAACAAATGGAGCGTTAAACTCATTTAAGTATTCTGTTTTTAACCCCGTAGCATCAAACTCAGACTCATCTTTAGCGTAACGTGCCGAGGTTTGGTGAGCTTGCTGGTAAATGTCACTATTTACTTGATTAATAGTGTAAACGCCTGTTTCTATAATATTTTCAAATGTATGCCTTGGTACGCTGTGCGGGCGCATGATCATGCCAACAAGTGGTGGGTGTGCGCCTAAATGAATAACCGAACTAACGATGGCTAAATTGGTATTACCTTGCTCATCCTGTGTGCCAATTAAGTTAGCACTTTTAAACCCTGACAATGAATTTATAAAATGCGTACGTGTGTGCTTTTCAAGCGCGGCTATGCGGTCTTTGGAAAAATGCATGTGTTAATTCCTTACCATTTTATGGTGTTTCCTTGCCAATCTAGGTAGGCAGGTTCGTTGTTAAGTTCTAATTGTGGATTTTCGTAAGTAAATTTAAATAATTGCTGGGCAACAAACTCAGGGGTAAACAGTTTATCTGCAGGAACATTTTTCTGAAATGGCTTAGAAAGCTGTGTATCTGTAGTACCTGGGTGAAATAAAATCAGTTTAGTATTTTTAGCGCGACGAGCAAGCTCAATGGCGGCTGTTTTAAATAACATATTGAGTGCTGATTTTGATGCGCGATAGGTATACCAACCACCTAATTTATTGTCGTTAATACTACCTACACGAGCGCTCAGAGCGGTAATTGTGCAGTGAGTTTTGTGGTTAAGCAGCGGCACTATACTTTGTAAACACAGCAGGGGTACAAGCGTATTAGAGTGCATAAGCTGCATAAAATAATCACTGTTGATTTCTTCAAGCTTTTTTTCTGGCATGTGCTGGTCGTTGTGTAATTGACCATTAAATATAATCACTTGAGCTATATCTACTTGCTGGGATTTTAACGACTCGGTTAGCTCGTTTAGGCTTTGCGCTGAATAGTCGCTCTGAAAATAGTTTACGTTTATATCGCTGTGATCAATGTTCGATGAGCTGACACAAATAATATTAAATTGTGTTGCTTGTTGGTTTAAGTGATTAACGTAAGATTGGGCAATGGAGCTACTGGCACCAAATAAAATCACTGTTTTCATTTTTCACCTTTGCTTTTGATATTACATTGACCTGAGTTGCACTGTGCATTAGGCATTAAAAAACGACTAATATGATGACGGTATTTTGCAAAGAAAGTATAAGCATGGTCGGCAAAAAAACGAATGACGGGCAAACGAATAATTTTGAGCCAAGGATATTTGCCAACAGTACGCCAAGCTTGATAAGTCACGTCTAAGCCGTAAATTATCTGCCCATTATCAGTTTGGGCGTGCAGTATATTCATGGCGTATTGCTTATCGATTGCGGGAAAACGCTCACTAAAGTCATCAGAATTTAAATCTTCTAGTGTAATTTTATGATCAACATCGGCACGTTTTAAATGCTGCATCTCTGCATTGCAAAGGGGGCAATTACCATCGTAAAAAATGATCATGTCATCGCTTTGTGTTTATTTTACATATGCTTTTTTACGACATGCTGTTGCAAATGGATCTATTAAATAAGTAAACATAATGATATTAATAGGCCTCAAAGAAACAAAGGAGAGCTAAAAATGAGTGAACAATATGCCGCCTTGCGAGGTAATGTAAATTTACTTGGGCAATTATTAGGACAAACTATTAAAGATGCTCAAGGACAAGATATTTTAGATAAAGTAGAAGAAATTCGGGCTTTATCAAAATCATCTCGCAGTGGCAATGAAGCCGATCGTAAAGCGCTTATAGATGTACTGCATGCGCTTAGTGATGAAGAGCTTTTACCGGTTGCCCGTTCATTTAATCATTTTTTAAACTTAGCTAATGTTGCAGAGCAGTTTCATACCGTATCACGTTTTAATGATGTTGGTTTTTGCCAACTAAACCCTCTCACTCAAACATTAAAAACGTTAGCAGCAAAGGCCGAACAAGGTCAGCTTAATCATAATCATTTAGCTGAAACCCTCTCAAAACTCCACATAAACTTAGTACTAACAGCACACCCAACCGAGGTGACTCGCCGTACTATTATTAATAAACATGTTGAACTTAGCGATTGTTTAGCATCGCTTGAGCGTACCGACAATCTAGCGCAAGAACGCGAAGCAATATTAAATCGTATTGCGCAGTTAATTAGCCAAGCATGGCATACTGACGATATTCGTCGTTCACGTCCAAGCCCTGTCGATGAGGCTAAATGGGGCTACGCAGTCATTGAAAACAGTTTGTGGGAAGCGGTGCCCCGTTTTTTACGTGAGTTTAGCCAGCATGTAAAACAGCATTTAAGCTTGGAGTTGCCAGCAGATTACAGCCCGATAGAATTTACTTCTTGGATGGGGGGAGACCGTGATGGTAACCCGTTTGTAACCGCCGAAGTAACCAAGCAAGTGCTCGACCATGGCCGTTGGATGGCACTGGATTTATACCAGCGTGATTTAGAAACGCTCTGTGCTGAACTTTCTATGTCGGATGCCAGCGATGAGCTCATTAAATTGGCTGGGCAAGAGTTTGAACCGTACCGTGCTGTTTTGAAAGATGTTAAAAACCAAGTTGCAGAAACGGTGATGCATTTAAGCGCTAAAATTAAAAATAAGCGCACTGAATCTCAAGATTTAATCACCGATATTAATCAGATTAAGCACCCCATTGAAGTGTGTTATCGCTCTTTATTAAAGTGCAACATGCAAGTAGTGGCCAATGGCTTACTACTGGATATGATCCACCGAGTAAATAGCTTTGGACTGCGTTTGGCAAAACTAGACGTGCGCCAAGATTCGTCGAGACACAGTGATGTATTTTCTGAGCTAACTCGTTACTTAGGTATTGGCGACTACAACCAATGGCAAGAGCAAGATAAGCAGGCTTTTTTACTTGCTGAGCTTAACTCTCGTCGTCCGCTTATTCCTAAGCATTGGCAACCTAGCCCTGAAGTGCAAGAGGTGCTCGACACCTTTGATGTTATTGCGCAGCAAGATGCAAAAACCTTTGGTTTATATATTATTTCTATGGCCCGAACTGCTTCTGATATTTTAGCGGTGCAGTTATTACTTAAAGAGTCAGGCTGCGGTTTTGAACTACCCGTGGCGCCCTTATTTGAGACCTTAGATGACTTAAACGATGGTCATAATGTTATTACTACATTGCTTAATAATGAGTGGTACCGAGGTCATATTAAAAATACTCAAAATGTGATGATTGGTTATTCAGACTCAGCCAAAGATGCGGGTATGATGGCTGCTGGCTGGGCACAATATGAGGCAATGGACAAGTTAGTGCAACTGGCGGATGAACGCGGTATTGAGCTGGTTTTATTTCATGGTCGAGGAGGCACGGTTGGTCGAGGCGGTGCACCTGCTGCACAAGCTTTGCATTCGCAGCCACCGGGTTCACTCAAAGGGGGCCTTAGGGTGACAGAGCAAGGCGAAATGATCCGCTTTAAATTTGGCTTACCCAATGTGGCATTGCAAAGCTTAAACATATACGCGGGTGCGGTGCTGCAAAGTAATTTATTACCACCGCCAGAGCCCAAAGATGAATGGCGCGAAGTTATGGCATTAATTAGTGATGTATCGTGCGAGCACTACCGCAATGTGGTACGCCACGATGAAAACTTTGTACCTTACTTCAGAATGGCAACACCAGAATTGGAGCTATCTAAATTGCCATTAGGTTCAAGGCCAGCTAAACGTAATCCTAATGGTGGGGTAGAGAGCTTACGCGCTATTCCGTGGATATTTGCGTGGAGTCAAAATCGTTTAATGTTACCTGCATGGTTAGGCGCATTAAGTGGACTTAAAGCAGCGCTTGAAAAATATGGGATTGAAACCCTAAGCGAAATGAGTTTGCAATGGCCGTTCTTTCGAGCTCGTTTAGAAATGCTAGAAATGGTATTTAGTAAAGCGGATAGCTGGTTAAGTGAGCACTACGATAATGCGCTGGTGGAAGACATGTATAAACCTTTAGGTGTTGCCTTACGTGAGGAATTAGCTGAGGCGATAACCTTAGTGCAATCATTGAGCCCGCAAAAAAGTCTATTAGCCGACCAACCTTGGATCAAAGAGTCTATTGGGCTTAGAAATCCATACACAGATCCCCTTAACGTGTTACAAGTTGAGCTATTACGTCGCTCTCGTGGCGATGATAAAGGTAATGAAAGCGATATAGATAATGCCTTAATGATCACCATGACGGGGATTGCAGCGGGTATGCGAAATACAGGTTAATCCAAAATTAGATTAGTTTTAAAGGGAACACGCGACGTGTTCCCTTTTTTTACGCTGAATAGGCTGGTATTTCGTTTGCCAACCTTTTACACTACTTGGCCATTGAACAAATAAAAACTATTATGGCTTCAGCAACTTTTAAAGTGCAACATAATACAGCACTTAGCAATTCACACATCTCATTAAACGTAGCGCAAACCCAAGCATTACGTAGTCAATTAAAAACTCAACGCGGTATTTTACATTCAAGCGATATTAAAGCGCTTTGTACTGAACTTAATGTCAGCGAAGATACTTTATTGCAAGGCTTGGTGCCTATGGCTTCTGAATTTTCAGTTGCACCTATTTCCAAGTTTCATGTCGGCGCAATTGTTAAAGGGCTTAATTCACAAGGAAATACCACTTTTTACTTTGGTGCCAATGCTGAGTTTGATCATCAAGCACTTAGTTTAGTGGTGCATGGTGAGCAATCAGCAATTAATAATGCGTGGTTAAATGACGCTAAGAAAGTGCTGAAAATAGCCATTAGTGATGCACCATGTGGGTATTGCCGTCAGTTTATGAATGAATTGGCTGATGCAAAAGAGCTTGATATTTTACTGCCAGCACAAAATTTTAAATTAGTAGAGCTATTACCGCATTCATTTGGACCAACCGATTTAGGCAATGAGCACAGCTTATTTAACCCAGCAGAGCAAACTAAGCGCTTTAAAGAGACAAAGCTTGATGAAAAGCTGATGAGTTTTGCTTTAGCGGCTTATGTTCCATACAGTCAAAATTATAGTGCGGTAAAAATAAGCACCTTTGAAAATGGTGACTTTTATGGCAGCTATGCGGAAAATGCAGCATACAGCCCGAGCTTATCGCCATTGCAAAGCGCGGTGAGTCAATTGTTTGTAGCAGGATTAAGTTTTGATAAGCAAACAGTAAAATCAATTACTTTATTAGAAACTGGTGGTCATGAAAACCAATCAGGGGTAGCAAAAGCAGTGTTAGCAAGCTTTGATAGCTTACCAACACTTGAGGTTATTAGTGCAACATTAGCCAAGTAACACTTTAGCGGCTTCAAGTACCACGGCAACAGACTTTTTCTCAATCTCGCCGTGGTCCACGTTTGGAATTTCTTGACGTGTTCTATTTACTAATACACCTGCAACACAAGCGGCTTGTAAGCCAAGTGCGGCACACATGGTAAATAAAGTAGCCGATTCCATTTCATAGTTCATTACGCCCAATTTTTGCCATTCTTCACAGCTACCTTGTAATGACTTAGGTACGTAGCCAGAATGCGTATCATAACGCTCTTGACCTGGGTAGAAGGTGTCGCTCGAAGCGGTTATACCAATATGGAAATCGATATTAAGGTTTTCACAGGCTTTTACCATAGCTTGAGTAGCAAAAAAATCAGATACTGCAGGATAGCACAGCGGTGCAAAGTGCTGACTCGCGCCATCTAATCGTACCGAAGCTTGGCTAATTAAAATATCGCCTTCGTTAATGTGCGGTTGAATTGCACCTGTTGTACCAATGCGAAGAAAGCTACGTACGCCTAGTTGTGCCAGTTCTTCAACGGCAATTGAAGTTGAAGGGCCGCCAATACCGGTTGAGCATACCACTACAGAGTGACCGTTTAATTGGCCTAAATAAATGTGAAACTCACGCGTTTGAGCAAGGCAGGTTGGATTATCTAAGAACTGTGAAATACGTGCTGCACGATCTGGATCGCCTGGAACAATTGCCAGTTTTGCACCTTTTAAATCATCAATACACAGTCCTAAGTGAAATACCTTTTCCATAACTAAGCCTTTTTAATAAGAATTGTTGTCAATTTACCATGATTACGAGAAACATAAGTGAAGTACAGGACGGATGTCCGTATTGACTTAATTTGATTTATTCACCAACTCTGAATATTCAATCAATGGCAAAAATTACTAGAAAAATGAGCCAGTTGACTTGTTTGCTCAGACACTATATTCATACCTCATAGCAAACCAATAGCTAGGCTAAAGAGTCGGTAGCTATAATTTAAATTGTTTATATTCAATTGGTTAGTAAGTGGGTTTGGTTTTTATGTACCACTAACCTAAGAGAGTAAAATAAAGCGCCTTGTGATTTTTAGCATACTATGCAAATTATCTAAAATTAATTCAGCGTGCGATGTTTTGCATAACTACTCAATAATAGACAAGATATTCAGATTGAAAAAGGGTTTACAATGAGCACACAATTTCAAGCATTTAAAGATAAAGTTGAACACTGTTTATGTGCACCTGGCGACGGTGTTTTTACGGTCAATACGGCTAAAGAACGCAAAGCAGCGCTTAGAAATAAATTATATGGGCAAACTGAAAATGTCGATGTTTTATGGCGTGACTCACTTAACGAGCTGCCTAATTCACCACATAAAGCAGTAATGCTAGGCATTAGCTCTGATTGCGGTGGTGGGATTTTACGTGGCGCTAACTGGGGGCCTTTATTTTTACGCTCAGCATTGATTGATCAACAAACACAGTGTCGTTCGTTTGATTTAGGTGATGTACGTGTAATACCGCATTTATTACATGATAAGTATTTAAGTGAGGCCACTATCACTAATTGCCAAAAGGCCCTATACGGAAATGACAATAACGATCATTATGTAAGCCCATTGTCTATTACTGAAGATGTGTGTGATAGCTTTTATGCGACATTCCAAGACAAAGGTATTTTTGGTATTGGCGGCGACCACTCAATTAGCTACCCGTTAACAAAAGCGTATTTAAAAGCCAAACGCGAGCAAGGTAAACGTACGGCAATTATTCACTTTGATGCTCACACCGACTTACTCGTAGAGCGTTTGGGCATCGACTTATGTTTTGGCTCTTGGTGCACACATATTTTAGAATTCTTACCAGCGCCGCATCATTTAATTCAATTTGGTATTCGCTCAAGTGGCAAGCCTAAATCACATTGGGAAAGTACTTTTGGCGTAAAACAACATTGGGCTGCTGAAATTATAGAGCGTGGCGCAGCTGCGGTTGCGGCTGATGCTATTGCGCAATTAAAAGCAGACAAGGTCGATGAAGTGTATGTAAGCTTTGATATTGATGCCCTCGATGCCGAGTTTGCATCAGCAACAGGTACACCCGAAGAAAATGGCTTAACGCCACAACACGCACTTGATATTTTGTCAGCGATTGCTGATGAATTCCCTATAACGGGGGCTGATATGATGGAGATAGCTCCGTTTACTGACAGCTCTTTAGTGGGTCAATCAAGCTCTGAGACGACACTGAGAGAAGGCGCTAAAATCTCAGCGTTTTTAATTAACGCAATGAACCGCTAATTTCAAAAGCTAAAAATTGGCTATTTGCAAATAACCCGCTATATTTAATTGGCTTTTATTGAAAAGTGACGTCTTAAATTTAATAGAGCGGGTTATTGTGATTAAGTGGTGTTTTGTATTATTACTCATTGTAAGCCAACACTGCGCAGCTAAACTCACTGTTGTAACAGAGAATTTTGCACCTGCGCAGTATCTTGATGCGAACAACAATTTAGTCGGTGATGCTGCCGATATAGTACGATTAGTGCTTGATAATGCTGGGATTGATTATTCAATTTCAGTAAACGATTGGAGCATGACTTATAATATTGCATTAAGAGATCCTCAAACCTGTATCTTCTCTATTTCTCGCTCACCTGAGCGTGAGAGTAGCTTTGTTTGGTTTGCTAAATTAGCTCAATTTGATACTAACTTCTACTCACTTAAGAGCAAAGGCATTGTGCTAACAAGCCTTGATCAGGCGAAGCAATATAGAATTGCAGTATTAAAAGATAATTACAGCCACCACTATTTACTCTCCCAAGGCTTTAAAGAAAACGAAAATTTAATGCTTTTTAATAGCTTTGATAATATTTTTAAAATAATTAGAGCGCGAAGTTCCAGCATTGATTTGGTTGTAATACCTGCACAGAGAATAAATCATGAACAGTCCCACTTATTAAATGAACTACAGCTCGAGCCATTAATGCCCATCAACGTCAGCCAAGCTCCCTTATATTTTGCGTGTAACAAAAACCTACCTAATAAATTAAAGCAGCAACTTAGCACGGCCTTTGCTTTGTATGAATCGCAACTATAAATATTAAAATATTAAGAAAATAATATTATATAAATATCAATTGCCCTGTTTATAAAAGCGGCTATAATCCAGCTGCTTTTGCTAATAAAAGCGATTATTTTGGAGTTATAAATGGGTGATTTAATCGGGATTGCATTATTAATCTTGATGAGTGCGTTATTTGCGATGTCAGAAATTTCGATTGCCGCTTCACGCAAAATAAAGTTAAGAGTTATGGCCGACGAAGGAAATGTGCAAGCGCTGGCGGTTTTAAAGCTGCAAGAGCAGCCCGGTGCTTTTTTTGCCATGATCCAAATTACGCTCAATGCGATTGCCATATTAGGTGGGATTGTTGGTGAGCAGGCATTATCGCCTTACGTGCAAGAAATACTGCAATTATTTTATCAGGGGCCGTTACTTGGTCAAATTAGTTTTTTACTGTCGTTTTTAATTATTACCTCATTATTTATATTATTTGCTGATTTGCTCCCAAAGCGATTAGCAATGATTTTACCTGAAGCTGTTGCTGTGCGTGTAGTTACAATTATGCGATGGGTGACTTTCGCGCTAACACCATTGGTATTATTTTTTAACGGCTTAACCAACATCGTATTGCGGGTGTTTAAAGTACCCAGTGAGCGTGAGGATATTGTTACTACTGAAGATATTGTTGCCATGATGGATGCTGGTGCTGAGTATGGCAGCCTTCAACAGCAGGAATATGACTTAATTGGTAATGTATTTGATTTAGAAGCGCGCTTTTTATCAAGCGTGATGTCGCCACGAGAGCAAATAGTTTACTTTGATATTGATGAGTCGAGTGAAGATATAGCCAATAAAATTATAGAGCATCCACATAATCACTTTTTAGTGTGTAAAGGCAACCTTGATAAGTTAATTGGCTCGGTTGAGTCAAAAGATATTTTACGCCAAGTGCTTAAAGGTGAGGCGGCAAACATTAATGCGGATATGCTAGATAAAGATATTTTTTACTTACCAGAAACACTGAGCTTATCTGAATCGCTAAATGCGTTTAAAACAGCGGTTCACCCTTTTGCTGTGGTGGTCAATGAATATGCGCTAGTGGTTGGAATCGTCACAGTTAAAGATTTAATGAAAGGCTTTATGGGTGATTTAATCACGCATCAAAGTGAGGAGCTAATCATTGAGCGTGATGCTAACTCTTGGTTGGTCGATGGTTTAACGCCTATTGTTGAATTAGCCAAAGTACTGGAAATAGATGAGTTCCCTGATCAAAACCATTATGAAACGGTCGCCGGGTATTTAATTTACACCATGAAGCATATTCCTAAACGTGCAGAATTTATTGTATTTTCAGGTTTTAAATTTGAAGTGGTGGATGTAGAAGGCATTCGTATTGAGCAGTTACTCGTCTCTAGGGTGAACCCTGAGAGCGAGTAATAGTCGCTAAAATTAAATAATTGATTAACGGCAGTCAATGTATTTGCATTGGCTGCCTTTTTTATGGAGGTCACTGATATAGTTTAACTATTGTTTGAGTTAATTTTGTGACAACTATAATCAATTGTAAAAATGTGTAAATGTTGCCCATTAGCTATTTTTAATTGTTGTACTATAGTTTAGAATGATCGTTCATTCTAAACTAAAAGGTATTTACCATGCAGCGTTCCCGCATCGCTTTTTTTGTATTTTCAGCCCTCGTTGGTTCTGTTGCTTTAAGTGGATGTGATCAGGTAGCTGAGCAACCTAAGGCTTCTGCTCCTGCAGCAACAACCGTTGGTGTTGTCACATTAAACAGCCAAGCAATTACACTTAAAAAAGAATTACCTGGTCGTGTAAGTGCGTTTCAAATTGCTGAAATTCGTCCTCAGGTAAGTGGAATTGTGCAATCACGCTTATTTGAAGAGGGGACTCAGGTTGAGAAAGGCCAAGCACTTTACCAAATTAATCCCGATATTTTTGAAGCCGAATTAGCAGCCAGCAGAGCGGCGGTTGCTCGCGCAGAAGCCAGTATAGCCAGTAGTAAATCTAAAGCGTCGCGCTATAAAGAATTATTAGCAATTAAAGCTGTAAGCCAGCAAGATTTTGACGAAGCCGATGCAGCTTCTAAGCAAGCCTCTGCAGAATTATTAACGGCACAAGCGCAATTAAAAAGCGCGCAAATCAACCTTGATTATAGCCATGTTTCTTCGCCAATTAGCGGCCAAATTAGTAAATCAAGCGTTACTGTAGGTGCATTAGTTAGCGCAGGTCAAACAAGCGCGCTGGCAACAGTTACACAGCTTGATCCTATCTATGTAGATTTAACCCAATCAAGTAATGAGTTAACTAAACTCAAAAGAGCGCTGGCATCAGGTGCTTTAGGTGTCGACTCTACAACACAAACCGATGTAGAACTAATAATGGAAGATGGCTCAGTATATCCTCATAAAGGTACATTACAGTTCTCTGAAGTGACGGTTGATCCAAGTACTGGGTCAGTGACTTTACGTGCTAAATTTCCAAACCCTGAAAAGCTATTACTACCAGGTATGTATGTGCGTGCTGAGGTGGTTGAAGGTGTTAAGTCAGACGCAATATTAGCTCCTCAACGTGGTGTGAGCCGTAATACCAAAGGTGAACCTACAGCTATGGTTGTTAGCAAAAACAACACCGTTGAAAGCCGTGTATTAAAAGTAGAGCGTACTTTAGGCGCAAATTGGTTGGTGAGCGAAGGCTTAGCCGATGGCGACCAATTGATTGTGGAAGGGCTACAAAAGATTCGCCCAGGTGCACCAGTTACGGCAACCGCTGCACAGTCTTCTGCAAATAACAGCCAATAACGGAGAGTTTTATGTCACGATTTTTTATCGATAGGCCTATTTTTGCTTGGGTATTGGCAATTGTTGTTATGCTTGCGGGTATTATTGCCGTTAAAAGCCTACCCGTTGCTCAATATCCGTCTATTGCGCCGCCAGCGGTTACCATTACAGCTAACTATCCTGGTGCATCTGCACGTACTTTAGAAGACTCGGTGACTCAGGTTATTGAGCAAAAAATGAAAGGCTTAGATGGCTTGTTATATATGTCATCAACCTCACAGTCGAGCGGATCAGCAACACTGACGCTAACATTTGATGCCGAGACCGATCCAGACATTGCCCAAGTACAAGTGCAAAATAAGTTAGCGACCGCTACGCCATTATTGCCTGAAGAAGTACAGCGCCAAGGTGTGGTAGTGGCCAAATCATCATCAAGCTTTTTACTGGTTGTTGGTTTTGTGTCGCAAGATGGCAGTATGACTAATATTGATATTGGAGACTATGTATCGTCGAATGTGCAAGACATTGTGTCGCGTGTAGACGGTGTAGGTGAAGTGGAGCTGTTTGGCTCTCAATATGCAATGCGTATTTGGCTCGATCCGGCTAAATTACAAAACTATAAGCTAACCCCTAGTGATGTATCAGCAGCAATTAAAGCACAAAATGCACAGGTGTCAGCAGGTCAGCTAGGTGGTATGCCGTCACTTGCTGGACAGCAGCTTAATGCGACTGTCACTGCGCAAAGTCGATTACAAAAACCAGAGCAGTTCAGAGATATTTTAGTAAAAACTAACAGCGATGGTTCGGTTGTTCGCTTACAAGATGTTGCCGAAGTTGAACTAGGCGGTGAAAGCTACGGTGTAGTTGCTCGTTTTAATGGTAAACCAGCATCGGGACTCGGTGTAAAGTTAGCCAGTGGCGCTAATGCACTTGATACCGCACAAGGAGTAAAGGATGCACTTGAAGAGCTTAAGCCTTTCTTCCCACAAGGGCTTGAAGCGGTTGTGCCTTATGACACGACTCCCTTTGTTGCACTTTCAATTGAAAAAGTAGTACATACTTTAATAGAAGCCGTAGTACTAGTGTTTGTTGTTATGTACTTATTTTTACAAAACTTTAGAGCAACTATTATCCCTACTATAGCCGTTCCTGTGGTACTGCTAGGTACGTTTGGCGTTCTATTTACCTTTGGGTATTCAATTAATACGCTCACTATGTTTGCGATGGTATTGGCCATAGGTTTGCTGGTAGATGATGCGATAGTGGTAGTTGAAAACGTAGAACGTTTAATGACTGAAGAAAAACTCTCTGCAGTCGAAGCAACTCGAAAGTCTATGGATGAAATTAAGGGCGCGCTTGTGGGTATTGCCATGGTGCTGTCGGCGGTATTTATCCCTATGGCATTTTTCAGTGGCTCTACAGGGGTTATTTACCGTCAGTTCTCTATAACGCTGGTAACAGCAATGGGGTTATCGGTATTAGTGGCGCTTATTTTAACACCTGCACTGTGTGCTACGTTATTAAAACCGAGTCATGTGCATACTGATGGTAGCTTTATAGGTCGTTTTTTCTCAGGCTTTAACCGTGGTTTTGATAAAACCAATAGAGGTGCACAAGGCTTTGTTGGGCGAATGATCAAGCACTCTAAACGTTATTTGCTTAGTTATGTTTTGATTGTCGGTGGTATGGTCACTATTTTTTCAAGCTTACCTACTGCGTTTTTACCGGACGAAGACCAAGGTATTTTGTTTAGCCAAGTAATGCTGCCAGCAGGTTCTACAACAGAGCAAACGCTTGAAGTGGTTAAAAAAGTAGAAAACCACTATTTAGAAGAACAATCTGAAGCCGTTGCTTCAATCTTCACAGTTACTGGTTTTAGTTTTGCAGGCTCAGGGCAAAACTCAGCCATTGGTTTTGTGAGCTTAAAGCACTGGGATGAGCGCCAACGTGACGACTTATCAGTGGGAGCGGTTGCAGGAAAAGGCATGGGCTATTTTTCAACGATAAAAGAGGCGCTTGTGTTTGCATTCCCACCTCCGGCAATTATTGAACTTGGCACTGCCAACGGCTTTAATATGTTTTTACAAGATCGGGTTGGTTTAGGTCATGACGAGCTATTAAAGGCGCGTAATCAGTTATTGGGTATGGCTAGTCAAAGTCCAATACTGGCAGGTGTTCGTCCAAACGGGCAAGAAGATATGCCTGAATTACAACTGGATATTGATCTTGCAAAAGCAGAGGCCCTTGGTGTATCACAAGGTGATATTAACAGTACGCTTTCTACTGCTTGGGGTAGTAGTTATGTGAACGATTTTATCGACCGTGGCCGTGTTAAAAAGGTATATCTGCAAAGTAAGGCCGATGCGCGCATGGTGCCTGAAGATCTAAATAAGTGGTATGTGCGAAATAAAAGCGGCGACATGGTGCCATTCTCAGCGTTTGCTAGTTCATATTGGTCATATGGCTCGCCTCGTTTAGAGCGCTATAACGGCTTTTCAGCTATGGAAATTCAAGGTAGTGCTGCGCCTGGTTACAGTACAGGTGAGGCTATGGATGAAATGGAGCGCTTAGTTAAGCAGTTACCTAATGGGATTTCCTCTGAATGGACTGGTATTTCATTCCAAGAACGTTCAAGTGGTGGCCAAGCGCCGCTTCTTTATGGTCTTTCACTATTATTTGTATTTTTGTGTTTAGCAGCACTTTATGAAAGTTGGTCTATCCCATTTGCAGTAATGATGATTGTACCTCTGGGTATATTGGGGGCTGTTATGGCTGCTTTTTTAGGTAACTTATCAAATGATATTTACCTTCAAGTTGGCTTATTAACCACCATAGGGCTTGCCTCTAAAAATGCGATATTAATTGTTGAATTTGCTACCCATAAAATGGATGAAGGCTTAAGTTTGGTAGATTCAGCCATTGCAGCTGTACGACTTCGTTTACGTCCTATTTTAATGACCTCAATGGCATTTATCTGTGGTGTTTTACCGCTTGCAATAGCCTCGAGTGCAGGCTCTGGTGCTCAAAACGCCTTAGGTATTTCAATTATAGGCGGAACACTTGCTGCTTCATCACTGGTGGTAATTTTTGTACCGTTGTTTTTTGTTTTAGTACGTAGACTGTTTTCAGGTAAAGCTAAAACCACCTCGCAGGAGGGAGTTTAATGAGTGTAAGAACAATTAGTTTTAGTGCTTTAACTTTAGCCATTTTATCTGGATGTCAGTTAGCTCCTCAGCAAGAAACACTTAATTTACCTGTCCCTGATGCGTATGCATCAGAGGCAGGCAAAGGACAAGTTTCGTCACTAAAATGGCAGCAGTTTTTTAATGATGAAAAGCTCAAAGCACTGATATCATTAAGCCTCGAGCACAATAAAGACCTGCAAATAGCAGCACTTAATGTGCAACGAGTGCGTGGTTTATATCAGATCGAAGATTCAGCGCTATATCCTTCGCTTGATTTCAATGCATCAGGCAGTCGTCAGCGCTTGCCAGCTGATTTATCAGCCAGCAGTCAGCCTCAAATTAGCTCCCAATACAGTGCAACTGTGGGCATGACCGCTTATGAGTTAGATTTATGGGGCAAAGTGCGTAATCAATCAGAGCAAGCATTACAAACGCTTTACTCTACGCAGCTTAGTGAATATAGCATGCAGGTATCGTTAATTTCTGAGCTGGCAAATGCGTGGCTTAATTATGCGACCGATCAGCAATTACTTGCTTTAGCTCAAGAGACGTTGTCATCGCAGCAAGCTTCTTTATCATTAACGCAGAAAAGTGTTGATTTAGGTGCTGCCTCTGAAATTACCCTAGAGCAATTAAAAAGTACCGTAGCTACTGCAAAGGTTGATATTGCAAAGTATAAGCGTTTATTAAAACGTGATAAAAATGCGCTTGATTTATTAGTAGGTAATCCGGTTGGGCAGGACTTACTACCGACTAAAGAGTTGAACTCATTACTTGATTTACCCGCTGTTCCTGTCGGCCTTCCGTCTGATTTACTAACACAGCGTCCTGATATAAAAGCGGCCGAGCACCAATTATTTGCTGCAAATGCCAATATAGGGATTGCGCGGGCAGCGTTTTACCCAAGTATTAGTTTAACAGCCAATGCAGGAACAGCATCACGTGATTTAAGTAATTTATTTGATGCAGGATCAGGTACGTGGAGCTTTATGCCGTCGGTAAATTTGCCTATTTTTAATATGGGACGTAACCAAGCTAATTTAGATGTCGCTAATGCAGAGCAACAAGTTGCTGTAGCAACGTATCAGCAAAAAATTCAGCAAGCGTTTCGTGAAGTTGCTGACGTGCTTGCTGATAGAGAGGGTTACAATGCCCAATTAAGCGCACTTGAACAGCTACTACAAAGCCGAAAAATAACCTATGACTTGTCACAGGCGCGATACGATAAAGGGGTCGATAGCTTTTTACAAGTGCTCGACGCTCAGCGAACTTGGTATAGCGCAAAGCAACAACTGATCACCGGTCAACAAGCTTTGCTTGCAAGTCAAATTAATTTGTACAAAGCCGTTGGTGGTGGGTGGGAAGTAATTACCGATCAAAGTAATTAGCATGCATTAAACCGGTGAGTTATGGCTGGTTTATCTGTAGTAAAGTGATACCGTTTAACGTTTACCTCTTTATTATCAAGGGTAAACGTTAGACGTTTCGAGTCTAGTGACTCGATAATGGAGTTTCGAATGAATTCTAAAAATAAAAAACACCTTGATCCGGTGCAAGCACAAGCGCGTCGTGAACAGGTATTAACAGCGGCTGCTGATTGCTTTCATCGCAAAGGTTATCATGGCGCAGGTATGGCTGAAATAGCAAGAACAGCAGGTATGAGCGCAGGCCATATTTATAACTATTTTGATAGTAAAGAAGCAATAATCGAAAGTATTATTGAAAAAGATATGGAAGAAATGTTCTCCATATTTCAAGAGTTTGAAGATCAACCTGGTGATATTTTAACTGTGTTACTTGATGGTCTACATCATGGCGTACAGCGTCATATGGACACTGGGGCCTGCGTTATTGACCTAGATATGATGGCAGAGGCGAGTAGAAACAAAAAAGTTGCTTTACTACTACGCGAGGCTGACACGCAAGCACGTAACAGAATGCGGGATTTATTAGTCAGTGAAAGCAGTTTAATAAAATCACACTCAGAGCAAGAATTAGAGAGCCGTATTAATGTGATTTTTTCAGTGATGGCAGGATTGTTATTACGAAAAATGCTGTTTCCTGAGTTAACAGAAGAAACCGTGCTTATCGCACTGCGTCCAGCAATGAAAACATTACTTATGCCATTTGATAAAAATTAGAATAAGAATGAGCAGAGGAAAATTAGGCTAACCTTTTTGTGGGTTAGCCTAAATGTTATTCATTAATAACGCTCTATTGACCATTGCAGAGCGATTAGAGCAATCAAGATTGAACCTGAAGGCATTAACCACTTTTGATACCAATTATAGTTTCTTAGGTAAATAAGTATTGGTAAACTGATACACAAAATACTCAGTTGACCCAATTCAACACCGAGGTTAAAAGCAATAATACTTAGCAGCTGGTAGTCTTCTGACAAGCCTAGTTCACCGAGGACACTTGCAAATCCCATCCCATGAAGTAACCCAAAACCAAAAGTAAGCCAGCCTAAACGTATTACGACGGGCCAAACATTATTAAGTGCTGCAAACAATACTGACACTGCAATTCCTAATTCTACCCAGCGACTATTTGGGGAGACAAGGTTCATAGCTGTGGCTGTAAGCGTAATAGAGTGTGCCAGTGTGAACGCGGTGACTATCCATGCAGTGTGTTTTATGATTTTTATTTTAGAGCTACTTCTTTGCCATGTTTTATCTCGTCTTACCAACACGCAAGTAAGTAACAATACAATTAAAAATAAAATATGGTCTATACCAATCCAAATATGTAACACGCCTTGGTAAACATATTGATTAAAGGTTTCTAGGTAGCTTGTTTGTTCAAAATTAAATGCTTGTTTTTGGTTATGATAGTCAAATACACGCGACACACCGTTGATGTTAACGATAGATTTATGGCTAGCATCGCGGTTAAAAAAAGCTGAGTATGTAAGTAAGGTTGTAGTCTTATTATCGCAATAAAAGCGAATAGGAATTTGCAAATAAGGTTGATTAAAGTGAGTATCGAGCTTAAACGGGCCTTCATTATTTAAAAGGCAGGCTTTTAAGTCTTGGGTAAAACTTATGTTTTGTTCAACAAATTGAGTAAGTGAGCTACGTTTTGCTTTTATTTCGGCCCATGTAATTTGCCCATCGTTGTTTAAATCAAGTGCTACTGCATGTTCTAAGTCAGCGATACTGATTTGCCAGTGACCAATATATTGCGTTTTATCTATATTGTTATTTAACACGATATAACTGGTACTTAACTGGTGTGCAAAGCCATTGTTTGTAAAAGCGAACAAACATAAAGCGAAAAAACATAGATAAGTTGATCTCATAGCTTACCTCGTAGCATTGCTTGTGCATCTTTAAGTAACTGCTGATCCATACTCATCTTTGCTTGTTGCCAATTAATGTTTGCCCAGTACAATGCTTTGTCGGGGTTTGGCTGAATATTAATGTAATATTTAGCTAGTTCACTGGCGTGGAAAGTATCTTGGCGAATTTCGCGTAAAGAGACTCTTTCAGCCATCATTTTTTGCCATTTTTGCCCGTGTGTTTTTAGATCTTTTTCTGCAATAGCTAGCCTAAGCAACAGCGCATCCTCTAAATTAGTATTATCGTCAACCAATGTGCTTAGGCTGTTAATAATATGCTCAGAGTTATTAAGTCTAAGCTGAATATCAGCCCATAAAACAACAAGGCTCACAGGCATGTTCGATAATTTTATATGATTAATATGAGAGAGTGCTTTTTTATAGTGACCCATTCGGTAACTCATTTCACTTAACACATGTTTGGTTGCAAGATTTGTTTCTTTGTTATCAACTATTTTTAATAGCGATTGATAGCTTTGTTGAACATTTTTCTGTTGGCTTTGTATATCAAGCACACAGGTACTTGCAGTGAGGGTACTTACTAAACCAATTAAAGATATACAGTGTTTTGTTGCTGCTTCAAAACGCCCTTGCGTCATAAAAATATTTGCTAGTAGTAAATGGCTATTAACATGGTTAGGATCGTCATCTATTGCCTCTTTTGCAATATTTATGGCTTGCTCGAATAAATGTTCTTTTTGTAATATACGTGCATACAGATAGCTTACTTCTGAAGTGGGGTTTTCCTGATATAGCTTTACTAAATGTGTTTTAAGGGCCCCTTGTAACCGCTCAGATTGGCCTGAGAATTGACTGTTGTCGAGTAAGTTCTTTATCTCTTCAACAGAAAGAGATGCTTTTAATTTAGTGTTACTAGTTGCAATAACTGCATCATCCTTTGGTACAAAAGGTGCGCCTTGTAGAGTGAGCGGCATTAAAAAGACAGCGATAAAAGTGAATGGCAAATATAAAGGTAAGTGCATTATTTTCTCCTAAAAGTTAGCCTTCCTTGGCTAGTCAGTTGATTGATTAATTTCCGTTTGCTGAAATCAGATCACCAACATCAGTATCTGTATTGGTAAATACTCTACCATTCACAGACAATGGCTCAGCCGTAGGCTGTTGATTTAAAGCATCCGTGGCAAACTGTGCAAATTCAACTTGCAACGCTTCAATAGTGATGCTCACAGTGGCGTTTACTTGTGAACTTATGCCATCGCTTACGCCAAACGTAAAGCTGTCTGTACCTGTTGTCTCTTTATTAGGGGTGTAAGTAAAACTACCATCGCTATTTACTTCAACAACACCTAACGTAGGCTCACTTGATAGTGAGTAACTTAATGTGTCGCCATCTATATCAGTGGCTCTGAGCATATCAGAGATACTGACCTCTGTTTGAGTGGTGAGTATTACATCACTTGCTGAGGGCGCAGAGTTGGTTATAGTTGGTGATTTATTTTTGTCGTCATCGTTACTGCATGCTGCCATAATCAGGCTTACAGATAGTATACAGACATGACGTAAATTTAGATTATGCATTAGTTCACTCCTTATTTAGAGCCTGCAAGCGGCGTTGCAAGGTAAGGGAATGTGGCATTCATCATTGATGCATTAACAGGTGCGCCATCAGTAAATGGCACAGTGCCTACGTTTGCATCTTCTGGAGTACACAGCCCTAAATCAGTATCTGTACCTGCAACGGGGATAGGGTGGCACAAACGCCCCATTACAACTCGTAGCGCAATATCTACAACATCATCACCAGGGCGTCGTCCATTCGGGAAACCAGCTAAGTCGTCACCTGCAACGCCAAATGCTGATTGGTCGGCCTGCGCAGTCGCTGCAATAGCGGTATTTAGACGCAGCATTTCTGAAGGTGTTACCGTTGCTTGTTGGTTTACCCCTGCAAAGCCTGTCAAAAATGCAGTAATTAAATCTGTGCGTGGAAAATTAGTGGGCGCAAGAGTCTCTAGGCTAGCACCTAGTGTTGTATTAACCGCATCTTTAAATAAGATATTCAGAAGCTCGGGTAAAGAGGGGTGTGATACATAATCTAAAAATTGTCCATCGTCTTTAGGGTGAGATGTTGAGAATGTATCTTTATCTTTAATGCCAATTACAAGCTCATTGACTAGCGGGTTACCTAATCGAGAAACCTGAGTCAATGCCCCTCCATTAACCGCATTATTTGCAAATTTTGCATTAGGGTTAAGCACGCGAGCTTGAGGTAAACTAGCTGTTGTCCACGAACCAATGACTTGATTACCTTCGCCTACAATGCAGGCTTTTGGTACTTCAATAGCTATTGACGTAACATTTTTGTCTGCGAGATCATCATTATCGGCTGATTGGGTTATACCGCCTGGGAAACCTCCACCATCGGCTGCCCCTGGCGAGCTGTCACCTTCAACTGGAACATAATTAACTAAATCAAAAGTTTTACCTAAGTTAACTACAAATGGGTCTTTACGTTGACCGACAAAAACTCTCGCCATGCCTTCACAGTCGGGTATGGCAACTTGATAGACAAACTGATCAGCATAGGCTTGATATTCTGTCATCGATCCAAAGGTTTTATTACCTACATAATCAAGTGGTTTAGAGAACGAGCTAGAGTTTGTAGTGGTATTATTTAGGGTTGTGGTAGTGCCAGTTCGTTGTGGTCCGCTGATCATGGTCATACTGTAGGACTCGCTAAAGTTTACAGCAGCGTCATTACCTGCAGAGATGCCGCCAACATTTTTAAGAGGTACTGAAACGGTCCGCTGATTACCCTCTGGTCCTACAGTCAGTTGTACCCCTTGATTATCATTTGGCAGCATACTTTCAAAGTTAAACGCAAATGTAATATCTTCTATAGCGTCTCCATTATTGTCAAGGTGGATGCTATAAGTAGCATCAGGGTCCATTGCAAAGTAATTTGGGCCACCATAAGCATCTTGTAAGGGAATGTAGTTTGCGATGAGGGTTACGTAATCGCCTCGGCCTTGCTCATAACTATTAAATATATAAAAATCGGTAGAGTCTAAAGTTGGGAAGCGGCTTATATTTGGTGCTTCTCTATGGCTAGATGCTTCACTTGGTGCACTTATAAATGTACTGCATACCATTACTGCAAGTATTGATGGAGTAAAAGCTTTCATGACTTTGTCCTTTAGTTTTGTTTGAAGTCATAGCTAATAACGGACAGGATAGTTAAGTGGATGCAAAAAAGTTAAAAGTATTTATTTTTTGTTACTTTTTATGCTGATCGCTTGAATTAAAGCGACCAGCATCAGTTTATAAAAGTACTAATTCTGTGGTGTATAGTACCTTAGTAGGTAAACCATTCGGTGAACCGCCAACGGGTTCTAAACTAACCGCTAATAATGTTATGTCGGTTGCTTTAAATAGTTTACTTTTGAGAATAGTTTTATCGCCATTTTTGGGTAATAAACCAAGGGAGACAGGGGTATCTTGCCCTTTAAGTATCATCCACAGTTCGTAGTCTCTATCTGTTCGCGCTATTAGTTGGTTACTCGCTTTAATAGAGAGCTCATGGTTACTTACATTTATAAACCACAACGGTTGCTCAGTTTGATTTTTTACTAAAGCTATTTGTTGTGTCTGCTTACTGTTGGTAGTAGCTTGAGTAACTAAAACAGCTAAAATAATACATGCGGCGGTCGCTAAAAATGACCATGCACGCCAAATAGAAGGTTTTATTATTAGCTGTGATTTTTCTAATTGTGGTTTATGTTCGATACGCCGCATTATCTCATGCCATGTGGCATCTGATGGTGTTTGTGGGCTAATAGCACTCGCTAGGTTATTAAGGTTTTGCTCCCATATATTGGTCGCTTCTCTCGCTTTATTTGAAACTAGCATGAGTCGCTGAAAACGTTTACGCGCCAAGCCGGTTAATGTGCCAAGTACATACTCTGCAGCAAGCGAGTTAAGTAATTCTGGTTTGTTATAGTTCATATTGTTAAACACCTTTGTAACTGTACTAAACCTCTGCGAATCCAGCTCTTAACTGTTCCTAATGGTGTGTCAATATGATTCACGAGTTCTCTATGGCTTAACCCTTTGTAGTAGGCAAGGTGGATAGCATGCTTTTGTTGTGGTTCTAGTTGTTCGATACAGTCGACTAATTTAGTGTTTTCATCATAATTGACATCAACGATGTGAGTATCTTGTTGATCCTCAGCTAAGGGTTCTTCCTTACGGACTTTATAATACCTGAGTAGATCAAGGCTTCTGTAGCGAATAATACTAATCATCCAGCTTATTACAGTTCCTTTGGAGGCGTTATACTCAGACGCATTATGCCAAACTTTAATAAACGCATCTTGTAGTGCTTCTTCAGCATGAGCTCTGTTAGACAACATATTAAAACTAATTGCAAAGAGTTTGCCGCTCGTTTTCTGATATAAACGTGAAAAAGCATGTTTGTCTCCTTGTGCCGTTGCACACAGCAAAGAAAGTAATTCGTTATTTTCCATAATTATCCTATTTTTTATTATTAGTATTAGAACGAGTAAACACGATATTTAGATGCAAAAAGTTGAAAATTAAAATTTATCAATATTTTTTATATAGATAGCAATCAAAGAGCATAGTATGCTTTTATCATACTGTGAATAATTTATTCGATGAGATGTAAAAACTGCATACCATGTTAATCTTTCTTATGTTGATTTAACTTAGAACTACCGATGCAGAGCAGGTAGCTAGCTAAGTTACTACCTAAGTTTACTAATGGCATAATGATTGCTGGATATGATGATCATTTAAAAGTGTAACACCAATAAAAAGGAAAAATTATGTGGGCTGCAGTAAGTTATCTTGTAACAGCATTGGTATTTATAGTATTGGGATTAACCGTTAACTCCATTTACTTTGCAGTTGCGTTTTTTTGGACCGCACTTTCGCTACTATTAGTCAGCGGCGCTTATTTTTTCAACGCAGGGAAAGTATTTAGAAAACGCGAAAATGGCGTTATCCCTTTTTACATTCGCTGGGCCTTTGTGCCTTTTTTATTAGGTGCGCAAATTTATAATGCGTGGTCACGTAAGCGTGACAAAGTACCGCCTATTCAGCAAATAAATGATAACCTATTTTTAGCATGTCGTTTGTTCCCCTCAGATATAGACACATTGAAAGAAAATGGCATTACCGCTATTTTGGACGTTACCTGTGAATTTGATGGCCTTGAATGGACATCTACCCAAGAAAATATCGATTATTTGAATATTCCTGTTCTTGATCACAGTGTGCCTACACACTCACAGTTAAACCAAGCCATTAACTGGATCCATCATCATATTAAAAAAGACCGTCGTGTTGTGGTGCATTGTGCATTAGGGCGTGGACGCTCGGTGTTTGTTATGGCAGCGTATTTATTGAGTCAAAATAAAGATGCGGATGTGCATAATATTCTTGCACAAATAAAAGAAACACGTGAAACTGCGAACCTTAACAAACGCCAATTACGCCATTTAGTTAAGCGCCACCGTAAGGGGGAGCTACTGATAAAAAACAAAGCGTACTTAATTGCTAATCCGGTTTCAGGCACTAAGTTGTGGTCTGAAAAAGAGCATTTAATTGTTGCGCGTTTATCTGCGTATTACGATTTAACCATTTTAAAAACTACGCCAGAACAAAATGGCATTACATTGGCTAAACAGGCTATAGAAAGCCACCCCGATATTATTATTGCTTGTGGTGGCGATGGAACTGTAACTGAGGTTGCCAGTGTGTTGGTAGGTACTTCTTGTCGATTAGGAATAATACCACTGGGCACAGCAAATGCACTCGCTCATGTATTAATGGGGATAAAATCTAAATTTATTCCTGTTGAGCAAGCATGTGATTTAATTATTGATGGTCAAGCTAACCTTATTGATACCGCGTATTGTAATGATGAGCTGATGCTGTTATTAATTGGTATTGGCTTTGAGCATGCAATGATTGAAAAAGCGGATCGAGAGTCTAAAAATAAATCAGGTCAACTTGCTTATTTAAATGGTTTTTTACACTCATTTGGCGAAAATAAAGCGCAACAGCTGATAGTTAAATTAGATGATAATGAGCCTGAGACTATTAATACAAATAGTTTTATTGTGGCAAATGCTGCGCCATTTACTACGTTATTAGCACAAGGGGGCGGGCAACCCGATCACCGCGATGGGTTATTGGATGTAAATTGGTTAACGCCAAACAAAGATAATGAAACCACGGTATTAAGTATTGCTGAGCTGATGTTTAGCAGTATTACGCAAACGCATCTTGCTATTAACTCGCATTATACCAATGCAAAACGTGTAGAAATAAGCGCAGATGAAACGCTAAATTACGTGATTGATGGCGAGGTTAAATCTGCAGATAAAGTGGTGGTGAGCATTAACCCTGCGTCGTTAAATGTAATATGCCAAGAGCAAACACCTGATTAGAAAGGCGTATGTATTACGCCATTGCTATTTTTTGAGCCTTTTATTTTTTAATAGAAGGCCATACAAAACCTGATGTATCAGGTTGTGAGGATTCTGACTGCTTAGTCGGTTTATTTCTAGGTTTACGTAACGGCTTGTTATTAATGGTA
Source organism: Pseudoalteromonas sp. S1612 (assembly GCF_005887175.1). Classification (GTDB taxonomy): domain Bacteria; phylum Pseudomonadota; class Gammaproteobacteria; order Enterobacterales; family Alteromonadaceae; genus Pseudoalteromonas; species Pseudoalteromonas undina. Next base: position 178,109 of record NZ_PNDH01000032.1, read on the forward strand.
TGGATATAAAGCGCTTCTACTTTATCTCTTGCCCAAGGCGTTTTACGTAAAAATTTTAAGCTTGATTTTATACTTGGCGAATCTGTAAAACATTTGATATTTACTTGCTCGCCCATTGCTTTGAAGCCTAAACGTTGTTCTAGTTCAACAAGAATTTGCTCTAAAGTTACCCCATGAAGCGGGTTTTTTGGTTGATTATTCATAGTCACACTGCTTTTTTAAACTGCATGTATTGTAGCGTATCCCACCGCATCTTAATAGTTTAGAGATGGCTGACAAATCCCAGATTGTTAATCTTGATTAATTTACAGTAATAGTAGAGGGCTTCTTTGGATAAATAAGGTTACCTTGTTTATCGAGCTTTAGCCAAATTAACTGACTGTTGTTATGTTGGGGGTATTTAGCAGCACAAATAAGCGTAACAGAATGAACTTGCAGTATGGCACCTTCGCTATAGCGTTTATTATCATACCAGCACTCAGTATTAGTGTTTATAAGCTGGGTAGCATCAACAATAGGAAGCGTTTGTATTGTGTTAGCGTAGCTTAAAGCTGAAAAACACAAGCATAAAACAGCAATAATAAAAGTAAAATAATAACGCATGAATAACCTCAAGGTGTTTAAAATAACTACACTTAGCAAAAAAACATGCTAGGGTAAGTAAGACAACTTCAGTAAAACACAGAACAATAAAAAGGTGAACATATATGCTATTTAATCAAACGATGATTGACGAATTTACACTACTTGCCAAATTCCCACGCGAAAGCAAAATGCAGGGGATTAAACTCCATTCAGATGCTGAACCCGCTTTACTGAGCGCAGCACAACGTTTGTTTGATAAAGGCGTTATTGATAGCCCAGATGGCGGTTATTTAACTGATCTGGGCTTAGACTTAATTGAGCACGTCACTGTAATACACAGTGCGTTAAAAAGTTAGTTTGCGTCGGGTTGATTTTCTGGGGCTGCATCAATAAAGGCGTCCAACTCATTACAACGCTGATAAACGGCTGCTATTTTAGGGTAGGCAGCCATATCTACTTTAAAGCGAATGGCATTAAATACCTGTGGCACTAAACATACATCAGCTAAGCTTGGCGAGTCGCCTGCGCAAAATGTATTTTTGCTATCGAGCATTTGTTCTATTTTTTCAAAACCAACTTCAACCCAGTGTCGGTACCACTTATTTTTTGCTTCATCATCAACATTAAGTTCACTACTTAAATATTTAAGCACTCGCAAATTATCAATAGGATGGATATCACAGGCAATTGCATAACTTAAATTGCGAATGTGTGCTTTTTGCCAAGCATTACCTTGCAGTAATGGTGTTTCAGGGTATTGCTCTTCAAGGTACTCTAAAATTGCTAGAGATTGACCTAATACGCCGTCTTCTGTTTCTAAAGCCGGTAACAGTCCTTGTAGGTTTTTTTGTAAGTAATCTGTGCTTTGCTGTTCTGATTTTAATAAGTTAACAGGTACCAATTGATGCTCAATATTTTTTAGATTTAATGCGATTCGCACACGATACGCTGCAGATGAGCGAAAATAAGTATAAAGCTTCATAATCTGATTATCCTTGATTGCCATTAAAGTGTTTTTTGATTGTACGCCAGCAATCAGTGTAATTAGCTTGGCGCTCTTTACCTTCTAATGCGTATTTAGTCGGCGATATTACATAACGTGACTCAAACATAAACGCCAACGTATTATCGTAGCGTTGTGGCTCTAAATCGGCGTTTGATGCTTTTTCAAATACGTCTGCTTCAGGACCATGCGGCGACATACAGTTGTGTAAGCTCATGCCACCTGGCACAAAGCCATGCTCTTTTGCATCATATACCCCTTCTATTAAGCCCATAAACTCACTCATAATATTACGGTGATAGTAAGGCGGGCGGAAGGTGTTTTCAGCCACCATCCAACGCGGTGGGAAAATAGCAAAATCGATATTCGCAACGCCCTCAGTACCCGATGGTGAAGTGAGTACGGTAAAGATTGAAGGGTCGGGGTGATCAAAGCTAACGGTATTCATGACATTAAAGCGAGCTAAGTCGTATTTATAAGGCGCACTATTGCCTGTCCAAGCAACAACATCCAGAGGAGAATGACCAATATCACAACGAAACATATTGCCATTAAATTTAGCAATCAGTTCAAAATCACCCTCAATATCTTCAAAAGCCGCTACTGGATAGTGAAAGTCACGATCATTCGCATAACCGTTGGCACCCACAGGGCCGCGCTCAGCAAGGACATAAGCATGACCATAGTTTTCACAAATATAGCCACGCGCAGTGTCGGTTACTAACATTACTTGAAATTTAATACCACGCGGAATAACGGCAATTTCTCCTGCTTTAATAGTTAAATGCCCAAGTTCTGTTTTAAGTAGTAGTTCACCTTGCTGCGGTACAAATAACATTTCGCCATCGGCGTTATAAAAAAAGCGCTTGTCCATTGATTTATTGGCGACATAAACATGAATGCCAATACCCGCTTGACCATTAGCGTTACCATTAGCGGCCATGGTGATAAGCCCGTCTACAAAATCTGTAGGTTTTGTTGGTACATCAATTGGATCCCAGCGGAGCATGGTTGGTGGAGTCGGTACTTCGGTAATGGGAGCGGTTCTAATTAAGCCATTGTCTATGGCTGTATAATCGCCTTGCACAACCGATGGGCGAATACGATACATCCAAGTGCGGCGGTTATCAGAGCGCGGAGCGGTAAATGCAGTGGTACTGAATTGCTCCGCGTATAAATCATATTTTACTTTTTGCGGACTGAATTGCCCAATCGGTAATGCACCAGGCAGCGCTTCGGTTTCAAATTCATTGCCAAAGCCGGTCATGTAGTTTAATCGTGTCGCCATTACAGACTCCTGTGAAAGTGGGGGAGTGTTATGTTTTTGTTATTTACGCTAAGATACTCTCAAGTGAGACTAATATCAAATACACTGCTTATGACCGTTGTAAATAAAAGTGAACAGATAAAAGTCGTATGTAAATAAATAAGTGATTCAATATGAAAATAGATTTAACGACATTTTTACCCTATCAATTAACACACTTAGCAACACAGGTAAGTAATGATTTTTCGAGTATTTATAAAAAAGAGTTTGATTTAACTATTCCTCAGTGGCGAATAATGGCTAATTTAGCGCAATCAGGCCAAAGCACAGCAAAACAGTTATGTATTCAAGCAGATATGGATAAGTCGACAGTATCAAGGGCAGTAAAAACGCTAATAGATGAAGGGCTTATTTATAGTGAGTTAAATAAGTATGATAAGCGCGCTGCATTTTTAATGTTAACTGATAAGGGCATGGCTTTGTATGAAAAAATAACGCCACAGGCATTGCAGTGGGAGCGTGCATTATTAAGCAGCTTGTCGGATGATGAACAAAGCCAGTTAATCGCTATTTTTGAAAAATTAAAAAATAAATTACAGGCATAAAAAAGCCCACAAAGTGGGCTTTTAAATAGACTAATTTAATTAATCAAATTAGAACGTGTAACGAACACCTACACGCATTTCCCATAAAGAGGCATCGCGTTGAACAGATTGCTCAGCACTACGTGCACTGAAGTCTGAGTAAACGTATTGACCTTGATCATTCGTTTTAACTTTAAGCATTCTATTACCTACGAATGAGCCTTTTCTTAATACACCCCAGTCATCGTTTAACATATTAGTTAAGTTATCGATTACGAAGAATGCTTCACCTTTATGGCCGTCCATAAAGCCTGGTAACTCTTGAGTAATTTTAAAGTTAAATTTAACGAACCAATCAGAGTTCTGTTGGTTACGACCTGCGATTTCACCACGCTTAAGACCTTCAGATGCGATAAAGTCGTTAAACTCGTTGATTTCATCAGCACTCATGTCGTAGATCACATTAGGATCGTTCTCAAGCGGTACATATAGCAATTGACGCGAGCGATTAGAGTTTGCGTCACCAAATGCACTATCGCTTCCGTTAAATGTGAAGCTATAAGGTAAACCTTTGTATGCTTCACCAAATAGGTTGAAGCGAGTGTTATAACCATCAAAGAACTCGTGCTTATAACCTAGGTTTAATGTAAAGCGATGTGGGATTTCGTAATCAGAAGATGCCACGCCAGGGTTACCCGGGTTTGATGTTGCTAGGTTACCGTAGTTTGAGCTGGCTACAGAACTAGTCATTGGGTTTACATCATCAGCATCAGTGTAAGCGTAAGAGAACTGCATACTTACGCCGTTATCGAATGCTTTGCTTACTGCTGCAGAAATAATTGATGATGAACCGCTATCACCGTTAACATTAGTCAATAATAGCTCGCCATCACGACCTTCAATTGATTCATACAATGGACGACCGTCAAAACTTACTTCACCAGTAGGGCGAAGTGCGATATCTCGTAATGTAGCTGCATCGCGCTTATCAGTGTAAAGGTAATCTAGAGCAATTACATAATCGTTTTCAGTAGTGTAGGTTGCACCAATCGAATATTTCCATTCTGATGGAATTTCAAAGTTAGGATCTACTGCATTTGTTGTAGCATCACCTGAACCAATTTCAGTATTCGCTACTTTATCAAACATATCTTGTGGAACGTCATAACCTGGCGTACCACCGTTTACATTCGGTGTATCAAATAAATCTACAAATGTTTTAGCATCGTCACCAGTACCTACTACGTAAGAGTTACTGATATCGCCAATTCTAGCTCCGATATTTGTGATGCCATCATTTGAATATGAGTTAGACAACCATACATTTGGGTTACCGCCTGAGAACAAGCCAACACCTGCACGCACTTCTAGTGCATCGGTTGCATACCACTCAAAACCTACACGTGGTTGAATTAAATCAATACCGTCAAACGTTGACTGGTTACTAAAACCGTAGCGATCAGTATAGTTTTGGTTTAATGCTGGTTTGTCATCGCTTGAATAACTATCATAACGAAGACCAAATGTTAATGATGCATCGATATCTGAAAAGCTGTATTCATCTTGTACATAGAATGTATTTTGTGAGTAAGCGAAGTTAGCAGCTGCATCTGTTGGATCATTTGTGCCTGCTGCATTATTGTAATACACAGCACTTGCTATACCTTCCTTGTAATCATCGATAGATGCAAAACGCCACTCACCCTCAGTATGCTGTACGAATTGGTTAAATACTTCTAACTTTTCATACTCAAAACCAGCAGTAATCGTGTGTTGATCAAGGTAGTAAGTACCTGAGAACTTAGCTGTTGTGGTGTCGTAGTTTAAATCATTTGATTGACGAGAGTCATCAGGACCTACGTAAACAGTGGCAGCTTTAGTATTGATTTGGAACTCACCAAAGCTGCTTGCCGCGTCTAAAGATTCAACACGAGCGTCAAGCTCTGATTTACCTAAGCGAACTTCAGTTGAGAAATCATCATTCCAATCAGAGTAAAGTGATGCAACAATTGAAGTAAACTCAGCACCTTGCTCATAAAAGTGGCTGTCAAATGCAAGCTCATCACCATCAGCATCAGATTGCGATAAAGTAAAGCCATCATTGTAGTTATAAATTAGGTTAGCACGGTGATCATCGTTGATGTTCCAATCTAATTTTACTAAGATTTTTTCATCTTCTACTGGTGAGCTTGCTGGTGTAGCACCGGCTTCGTAACCGTAAACATCACGTGTAATCTGTCTAATTTCATCAATTTCTGCAGAAGACACTAAAGATGAATAGTTAAACTGTTTAACACCTTCAAGTTTTTCGTAAGAGGTGAATAAGAAAAGCGTATCATTGATTAGTGGTAAGCCAACGTTGAAACCATAACGCTTTTCACTGAAGTCACCGTTATCAACGTCATTACCTTCAATCTTATCGCCTTTCATTGAATCGTTAGTGTAATCGTAGAATACACCACCGTGAATGTCGTTGCCGCCAGATTTGGTAACTGCATTGATGTTACATGATGTAAAACCACCATATTGAACATCAAATGGTGCTAATTCTACTGCTACTTGCTCGATTGAATCAAAAGAGAATGGAGCGCGAATTGTAGGGTAACCGTTTGAGCTTAAGCCAAAGTTATCGTTCATGCGAACGCCATCAAGGGTTAAGCTGTTAAAGCGTGGGTTACCACCACCACAGTTGATTGAACCACGGCTATCATCGATAGCAACACGAGGGTCAATACGAATAATATCTTTTAAATCACGGTTAATAGCTGGTTGATTTTCAAGATCGCTTAACGTAAATGTTGAAGCAGGACCCGTACCACCAGACATAGTGCTTATAGGGCGACCTGTAACAACAATTTGCTCAATATCTGAGATATTTTCAAGTGAAGTATTAACAGGGTAGTCGCTACCAATGTTCAAAATAATATTATTGAACTCTTGGTCAGCGTAGATGTCTGAGTCTACGATTACTTTGTAAGGGCCGCCAACACGAAGACCTTTAGCAGTAAAGTAACCAGCGTCATTTACTTGCGTTGTTTTAACAGAGCCAGAAGGCACATGTAAAATTGTTACTTTAGTGCCGGCAGCAGGGTTACCGTTAGGGCCCATAATCTGCCCTTTAATTGCAGAAGTTGTTTCGTTTGCAATTGCAGCACCACTCACACCAACACATGCTGCTATAGCAAGTGATAGAGCTGTTTTGCGAAGTTGAATTTTCATTTTATTTTCCCGTGTAGTTAAATAAACTTTTAATAGCTTTTTTATTTTAATTTTGGACTAAGCGACCGCAAAATACACTTAATCCAAAATACTTACATAGTGTACCTTATTTGTTTGTTACAAATAAAATACAACTGTAATTTTTTTATTATAAAACACTTTATTTTTGAAATTTAGCATTTTATCTATGTTTCAATATTTTACCGTGCAGATAGTAAGTAGTTTTTATGACAAACAGATGAAAAGTTATTTTTTCCATAAAAAAAGCCATTACATGCATGTAATGGCTTT